>DIJY01000043.1:0-5891 GCA_002421405.1 Caryophanales bacterium UBA5632
CGACGTTAGCGATAGTTCAACTGGTGGCACAGTTAATTTGAGAGCATATGGTGGTTCCGTAGATGCGGCATGGGTCAAAACCACATTCTGGACGAACTTATATAATTCCCCATCAGATGAACTTGAATATCCCGGTGGATCGGTTACAGAATTGAATAACGAGGCATGCCCAGAACTGGTGATAAATTTAGCAATTGCAAAATCCGGATACACAACACGATATACCTCTGGACAAATAAAGAGTGTTAATTACTCAAGTTATTACAGCGGCGTCTATTTCACAGGGCTAGTTGCGACAGACTTCGAGGTTGGCGCTGGTGACAGCGGAGGGGGAGTATTCACCCCCATTTATGGGGATGAAGCTGGTATAGTTAAGGGTACATCATATTATGGCGCAGCTTTTGTTACAATATATAAAATCTATGTTTTGTGGGAATATCAAGGATGGTGAACATTAACTCTATCCAATGATTTGGGGGCAATTGTTTACATTGTGTTTGTACGTAAATATATGATGATGATGATGATATTAACAAATGAAGGAAGTCGTTTATATTCTGCGTTTTGGAGGTAAATATGTCAATGAAAAAGACATTGCTTTCATTGTTTTGTGTTGTTCTATCAGTTTTTATGATTGGTTGTTTTCCACAAGTTGAAGTAAGTGGACAGATTGAAGATATGACAAAAGAAGACTTTGCAAAAATATCAGAAGATGTAAAAAGAATTGATGTTTATGACTATAAAAAACATAAAGTTTGTACCATTAAATTATATGATGAGATATTAGAGATCATCGATATATTAGTCAATATCTATCCCATTAGTGGGTCTGTAGAAAGCGAAGGAAATTCTTTGTTTCTTCTGATGTACAATGAAAACAAAGAACTGATTTGCTACATATCCTTATGGCGAAAAGGCTATTTGGGTTTCGGCGAAATAGGGAATAAAGAATATGCATTGGACATTGAATATATCAATTCTCTGGAAGTATTTTTCGAATAACAAACTGAATTTGGTGGCTGAAAGGCACTGTCAAGAATCTTGTGTACTTTCGTTGGATTGGTACGGAAGTTAAACAGTGGGTAGTTGTGTTATCATATGCATAGAAAAAGAGTTTTGGAAACATATTTTAGTAACTAATGTTGATTAAACTTGTCAATGAAATTTTTAATATCTAGTACGATTGTGCTTGAAGTTGTAAGCTTCTAGTGCAAAAACAGAAAACTTGGTATGGTAAGAGCGTGAAACACACTATTTTTCTCTAAAAAAACGCGATAAACTTAGTAATGACAAGACATTATCACAGGGGTGCGTAATTGTATCAAAATAGGTCACACAACACAATTGATACGTAAATATGCTTAAATCGAGCATATTTTTTTTACTTTTATTGAAATGCAAATACGATGTATAATAGGTGTATGATTGTCATAATGGCAAAAAAAGTCGAGTAATTATTTTGTCTTTTATCTATAATATTATTTGTGAGGTCGGAGAATGAATAAAATAGACGCCATCAGAAATATGCAAATCTACATTGAANNAACATCTAGATGAAAAAGTGACTTTAGCAAATCTTTCGAAAGTATCCTATTATTCGCCTTGGTATTCCTATCGGTTATTTATTGAATTTCTGGGAATAACACCCAGCGATTATATTAGAAAGCTTAAGTTATCGAAATCGGCCATCGAGTTAAGAGATAATTCAATCAAGATTATTGACATTGCGTATTTGTATGGTTATGACAGCGTTGATGGATATCAAAGAGCATTTCAAAAAGAATTCGGTACCAATCCTTATGAATACTCGAAAAATCCAATCCCGATTAGTTTATTCACACCTTACAAACTATATGAAACCAAGGAGGTTAGTGAAATGTCAGAATTAAAAACGGTTTTTGTAACTGTTATCTCCAAACCGGCAAGAAAAGTGATTATAAAAAGAGGAATTCAAGCGACTGAATATTGGGGATACTCGCAAGAAGTGGGTTGCGATGTTTGGGGAATTTTGAAAAGTATGAAATCTTTATCAGGAGAACCTGTCTGTTTATGGTTACCTCAACCCTATATTAAGAAAGAAACTTCAAAATATGTTCAAGGCGTTGAAGTTTCACTCAATTACAATGGCATTATTCCTGAAGGATTTGATTTGATTGAACTTCCAGATGCAACTTACTTAATGTTTCAGGGGGAACCGTTTGCGGAGGAGAATTTCGCTGAAGCGATTCAAGCCCTATGGAAGGCAATGGATCATTACAATCCTGAGCCGCTCGGTTACCAATGGGATGAATCGAATCCAAGAATTCAACTTGAGCCGATTGGTTCAAGAGGTTACATTGAGTTAAAAGCAATCAAAAGATAATCCTTTTAAAATCAAAAAGTTTATTCAATCAACGAATAGACTTTTTTTTATTTATGTAAAATAACAAAAATCGTTTGATGAAATATATTTCGACAAAACAGTTTCTTTTTTGGGAATATAAAGGTAAAATAGAAGTATCGAAACGTTTCTATTTTCCAGGAGAAAATTATGACACAAAATCTTAAGTGGTGGAAAAAAGCGATTGTATATCAAATATATCCTCTTAGTTTCGCTGATTCAAATGATGATGGTTTTGGCGATTTACAAGGCATCATCCATAAACTTGATTACCTCAAAAATTTAGGGGTTGACGTTTTATGGCTCAGTCCTGTTTATCAATCACCGATGGACGATAATGGATATGACATTAGCGACTATTATAAAATCGATCCTATTTTTGGTTCCATGGATGATTTTATTCAATTGCTCCAAAAAACGCATGAAAGAGGCATGAAACTGATTATGGATTTAGTCGTTAATCATACCTCTGATGAACATGTTTGGTTCAAAGAATCGAAAAAATCAAAAGACAATCCTTACCGTGACTACTATATATGGCGTGACGAACCCACCGATATAACATCAGTTTTTTCCGGTTCAGCCTGGGAATACGATTCAACGACGAACCAATATTATTTTCACCTGTTCAGTCAAAAACAACCCGATCTAAATTGGGATAATGCCCAATTAAGATCCGCTATCTATCGAATGATTAATCATTGGCTCGATTTAGGCGTTGATGGATTTAGACTTGATGTCATCGATTTGATTGGAAAGGATGTTGATCATTTTCAATTAAGCGATGGTCCTTATTTAATCAATCGCTTAACTGAAATGAAACATCAATGTTTTTTGGGAAGAGACATCATGACTGTTGGTGAAATGCCCAGTTTATCAATCCAACGAGCTGCAGAAATAACCGATGAGAAAAATGGTTTCCTCAATATGATTTTTCAGTTTGGTCATGTGGGATTAGATGAAGTTCCTGGAAAAGGGAAGTGGGTATTAAAACCCCTCGATTTAATCGAATTCAAGCAATATTTCTTAAAATCACAAACTTTATTCGCAAACCAAGGATGGAACAGCTTGTTTTTAGCGAATCATGACCAGCCTAGAGCCGTTTCGAGATATGGTAGTATCAAATTCCGAACCGAAAGTGCAAAGATGCTTGTGACGATTTTATACGGCATGCAAGGCACGCCTTATATCTATCAGGGCGAAGAAATCGGAATGACCGGCGTTCGGTTTAAACAATTATCCGATTATAAAGATTTAGAAACCATTCACATGTATCACGAAAATCTCGCTAAAGGATGGAGTCATGATTCGATTATGGCCTCAATCTATGCCAAAGGCAGGGACAATTCAAGAACGCCGTTTCAGTGGGATGATACGCTACATGCCGGATTTACAAAAGGAACACCCTGGTTGAGCGTCAATGAAAACTTTAATGAAGTGAATGCTTCTAAAGACTTATCGAATGCGGAAGGTGTTTATCATTTCTTCCAGTCATTGATTCAGTTAAGAAAATCAATGGATGTTTTTGACTTCGGGCACTTTTCTTTAGTTGATTCAATGAATCCAAATCATTTTAGTTATCAAAGAATATATGAAGATGAATCCATTTTAGTGATTGGCTCATTTTCTAATCAAACCATTCAGGTTGATTATTCTGTTTTTGATCAGTATCGATGTCTCATCAGCAATTACCCTTCAGTGTCATTATCAAAATCCACAAGTTTACCACCTTATTATGGTGCGATATATTATAAAAAAAGCGAGAATAAATGATGATAAAATTATTAAATCAACTTTCAATCAAAGAAAAAATCGGACAACTCATGCAACTGGCACCTTATCTCTTTGTCAGAGATTTAAAGGTTGAAGTGGCAGGGCATGTTCGCGCCTTGAATTTAGATGAAGAAAAAATCTTTCTTTCGGGATCAATTTTAGGGATTGGCTCAGCGAATGAAATGAAAGAAGTTCAATCGAAATATTTAGCGAAAAGTCGACATCAAATTCCGCTTGTTTTTATGGCGGATATTATCCATGGTTATAAAACTATCTTTCCAGTTCCGCTCGCATTAGCAGCATCTTTTAATCCTGCTTTAGCTTTTATGACTGCAAGGATTTCAGCCATCGAAGCATCAACTTCAGGAATCCACGTTACTTTTTCGCCGATGGCCGATTTATCAAGAGATCCACGTTGGGGCAGAGTCGTTGAAGGTTTTGGTGAAGATCCTTATTTAATTGGAGAAATGGCAAAAGCAATGGTCGAAGGATATCAAAACGACGGCATTGATAAAACAGGCAATATCGCTTGTTGTGTGAAGCATTATGCGGGATATGGCGCCAGTGAAGGCGGTCGTGATTACAATACGGTCGATTTATCAAGACAAGCGTTACAATCAACGTATTTGCGGGGGTATAAAAAAGCAGTTGAAGCGGGGGCGCGGTTAGTCATGACTTCATTCAATGTGATTGAAGGCATTCCAGCGACCATCAATCGTTATCTTTTAAGAGAAGTTTTAAGAGATCAATGGCATTTTAAAGGAGTTACGATTTCTGATTATGATTCCTTGCAACAAATTCGCGCCCATGGCGTTGCTTCAACGATGAAAGAAGTGGCTTATAAGGGTATCACTGGTGGGTTAGATATCGAAATGGCCTCAACGGCTTATACCAATCACTTAGAAGAATTGATTCAGGAAGGTTCTGTTGACATTCAATTGCTCGATGAAGCAGTTTTAAGAATTCTAGAACTGAAACGCGATTTAGGTTTATTTGAAAACCCCTATAAAGGCGCTGATGGATCCATTGATGAACATCTAGTCATGAGTGAAGACTTCATGAATCAAAGTTTAGAAGCGGCTCACCAATCCATGGTTTTGCTCAAAAACAATGACATTTTGCCTTTGAGTCGTGATATGAAGATTGCTTTAATTGGTCCTTATGCGCAATCGAGAAAAACCGTCGGTCCTTGGTCTTGGCATGGTAGAAGAGATCTTCACATGACGCTAGAAGAAGCATTAAGCAATCAAGTTACTTTTTGTAAAAGCGTTGAGTCTGACATCGAATTGACAGAAGAAGATCTAGCAAAGATTAATCAATGTGATGTTTGTTTACTTGCATTGGGTGAAGATGAACGCTTGTCGGGTGAAGCGCACAGTAGAACAGATCTTAATTTACCTGGAAAACAACTTGAATTGTTCAATAAAATTCATAAATTAGGCAAAAAAACCGTGGTTGTGCTCCATAATGGCCGACCGTTATTATTGAATGAATTATTGAACGCAGAGGCAATTTTAGAATGTTTCTTCTTAGGTTCAAAGTCGGCCGAAGCCATTCGTGATGTCTTATTCGGAATAGTCAATCCCTCGGGAAAATTGCCGATTTCATTTCCAAAAAATGTGGGACAAATTCCCATCTATTATAATCACCTCAATACCGGAAGACCGTATCTAGGCCCTGAAGACCACAATGAATACGTTTCAAAGTATCTCGATGTTGATAATTCGCCGTTATTTCC
>DIJY01000043.1:5957-17293 GCA_002421405.1 Caryophanales bacterium UBA5632
TCAGTGACCGTCGAAAACATCTCAAAAAGAGCAGGCTTTGAAACAATCCAGTTATATATTAGAGATCACCACGCTCAAATATCGCGACCCGTCAAAGAACTCATCCAGTTTCAAAAAATATGGTTTGAACCCAATCAACAGAAGTCCGTTGTTTTCAAACTCGATGTTAATGACTTGTCTTACACACTGTCGGATGGAACATCCGTTTATGATGTAGGTGTTTTCTCCCTCATGGTCGGAACATCATCGGTTGATTACTTAAAAGCAGAATTTGAACTCATATAAGCAGGAGAAAATCATGACGAATTTAGAAAAAGAATTATATCACAGTTTTTTGTATTTTATCGATGAAGCAAATTCTGATGATCAATCAAAAGGATTTGGTTTGATTCTCGATAATAGTAAAGACCGAAAAATGGCTTCTGTCGCAGCCGTTGGTTTTGGCTTAAGCGCTTATGTTATCGGTGTTGAAAATGGCTATATCAGTTATGAAGCGGCACTCAAAAAAGTCATTGGAACTTTTCAAACTTTTTTGACGAATGTCGATCAATACGAGGGTTTTTTTATTCATTTTGCGGATATCAATACAGGTAAAACCTACCGAAAAAGCGAATATTCGACGATTGATACAACGCTCTTTATCAATGGTGCGATTACATGTGATTCCTATTTTGATAACGAAATTGTTCATGCATTATTTAATCAGATTTATGAACGAGTTTCTTTTGATAAGTTTGTAATAGATTACCAAGGTAAACTCGTTTTCCAAATGGCATACAATCCTACCGAAGGCGGCGATTACCGTCACAAGTCCAATAGTCCTTGGATTTATCAATGGCACATGTACGCTGAACAGTTAACGCTCTATTTCTTAGCAGCCGGAAGTGATCGAATTGATGCAAAAATGGCGAATGCACTTTACAATGGATTTGAAAGAAATAGAGGAAAATATGGCGAATACGAATATGTTTACAGCCCACCGAATTCGTTATTTATCTACCAATATTCTCATGCTTGGTTTCAGTTTCAAGATTATGTTGATCGTAACGGATTTGATTGGTATGAAAACTCGAGATTAGCAACCCTTGGAAACCGAGCTTTTTGCATTGATCATCAAAAAGAATATCCGACTTTGAATGAAAAAGCCTGGGGTCTGACTGCTTGTTTAACCCCGCTCGGTTACCGAAATCAACACGTACTACCGAATGATTTAAACAAGAATGAACCCCACGCCATGGGAGTATTGGCACCGGCGGGTGCATTAGGATCGATGCCCTTTACACCGCACGAATCAGTTGAAGTACTCGATGAATTGTTTAAACAATATCCTGAAGCTTTTCATCAACATGGATTTACGGACGGCATCTTAAAACAAGCGGATGGAACGCTGTGGATCTGTCATGATTATATCGCCATCAATAAAGGCATTACCGTGCTCATGATTGATAATTATTTACATGGGACAACGTGGAAGTATTATATGAAGCATCCCATTATTCAAAAAGCAATTCTAAAATTAGGGTTTAAAAGGAAGTGATTTGATGGCAACCATTAAAGATGTCGCAAAAGCGGCCTTGTGTTCCATTTCCACGGTCTCTTATGCTTTAAACAATGATAAACGCATTCCTGATGTCACGGCGAAACGCATTAAAGCGATTGCGGCGGATATCGGTTATTTTCCCAGCGGTGCGGCTCGAAATCTTAAAAAAAGAAGTACGAATCGCATTTTAGTTGCTATTTCCGATTTTGGCGGTCCGGTTTATCATGAACTGCTTGATGGCATCCATTATCAATTGATGAAAAACGGATATACGATGATTGTATCGACCGGTTCATCTTCCGACACACTGTTAAAAGAACGTTCCGCCGATGGAGCGGTGATTGCTGATATCCATATTTCAGACGAAACTTTAGTCCAAATCGCAAAGAATTTTCGACCGATTATCGTGCTTGACCGTCGAATCGAAGATGGTTCAATTTATAACATGACCATCGAAAATCATGATGCAATGTATGAGATGACAAAAGAAATCATTGCTCGTGGCTACCAAAAAATCGCATTTGTTCACGGTGTCAAAGATGTTTATGACAACTTAACAAGGTATTCCGGCTTTTTGAAAGCGATGGAAGATAGTGGATTATCAGTCTTTCATGAATACGTGGGTAATTTTACCAAACAATCAGGCATTGAAATTGCGAAACATATTCTCAACAACCATTTAGAAATGCCGAAGATGTTTGTCTGCGCCAATGATGAAATGGCGATTGGCATTATGGAAACGATGCAGAAGAATGGATTTGTCATTCCTCAAGATTTCGGCATCAGCGGTTTTGATGATATCGAATTATCCGGTTATCTCAATCCGAGGTTGTCATCGGTCAAGGTCAACCATTTTGAATGGGGAAAATCGATTGCGAAAACGACATTAAAATTATTGAATTTGGAAAAATTCGACATTCAGAAGCAAAAAGGTGAAGTGATGGTCAGAGACTCGTTTTGAGTCACTGACTTTTTTTTCGTTTTTTTTTGAAAGCGCTTGTAGATAGAAATATCTTATGTTATAATTTCATTGTAATATTTAGTGAAACGTTTCGATAGGAGGATTTTGCATGTTTGCGAATCAATATGGTCATTTTAGTGATAATGGAAAAGAATATATCATCACCAATCCGAGGACGCCCAAGCCTTGGATTAACGTTATTTCAAACGGTGACTATTCTTTTATGGTCTCTCAAACAGGTGGGGGATGTTCTTGGAGAGGTAATTCTGGTCAAAACCGTTTAACACGGCTTTATCAAGATCTCATCAAAGATAATTTTGGCAAATATTTTTACCTTCGCAATATCAAAACGGGTAATTTTTGGTCTTTAACCTATCAACCGGTTCAAAAAGCTTATCAACAATTTGAGGTAACGCATGGGATTGGTTACTCCATTTTTAAATATCAAGTAGAAGATGTTCATTCGGAAATGAAAATGTTTGTGGTTCCGGGTAAACCCCTTGAAATCATTGATATCACAATAACGAATCGAAGTAATGAAACAAAGCAACTTGACTTAACCAGTTATTTTGAGTGGGAAGCAGGGATTCACCCCGATGAGCATCGTGAGTTTCATAAATTATTCATGGACACAGCATTTGATACAAAACTAAACGCCATCAAACTCAAAAAATATATGTGGGGATTTGGCGACAAAAACGGTCTTCAAAATAATGTAGATTGGGATTTCATTGGTTTTCACGCCGTCAGTGAACCGCCAAAATCATATAATACCGATAAAGAATCTTTTCTAGGAATGTACAATTCGGAAAAAGACCCAAAGGCAATGAAAGAAAACAAACTCATGAATTCAGTGGGTCGTTTTGGCGATCCGACTGCCTCCCTTCAAAATGAAATCACTTTGAAGCCCGGTGAATCAAAAACAATGGTTTATACCATCGGTGTGACAACCTTAGGGAAAAATGAAATTCCGAATATCGTTCAAGAATATGAAAATTGTGATGAATTCATAAAAAAATATACAAACCCAGAAGCATCGAAGAAAGTTTTCAAAGAAGTTGAAGTATTCTGGAATGAATTATTATCGGGTGATCACGTTGAGACACCTGATAAAGCGTTTGACATTATGACGAATACTTTCTCAAAATATCAAGCCATCAGTTGCCGTATTTGGGGAAAAACAGCTTATTATCAAACCAGTGCAGGCTATGGTTTTCGTGATCAACTTCAAGATTCCTTAATCTTCCTTGAAGCGAAACCGGAGTTGACAAAGAAACAATTGTTAATGCACGCTGAAAGACAGTTTTTTGAAGGCGATGTTTATCATTGGTTTGTGACTTATCAAGGCTGGGGAGCGAGAGGAAATTGTTCAGATGATTTACTTTGGCTACCCTATATTCTCGATTTTTATTTAGAAGAAACCTTGGATTATTCCTTGTTGGATGAAATAGTTCCTTTTGCAGATCATGACACTGCAACAATGTATGAACATGCGAAAAAAGCAATCCAAAAAGCATTGACCCGTTTTTCTGAACGTGGCGTTCCTTTGATGGGATCGCATGACTGGAATGATGGTTTAAGTGCTGTGGGTCCGAAAATGAAAGGTGAATCCTTCTGGATGTCTTCATTCCTTTATACAATACTAAATAAATTCCAACGTTACACGAAATTGAAGAATGATAATCAATTTGGAAAAGAATGTCAAAAATATTCTAAACAAATTAAAGAAACGTTCAATCAATATGGTTGGGATGGAGAGTGGTACTTACAAGCAACCACAGATGCTGGTTATGAATTAGGTTCTCACAAGAGTGATGAAGGTAAAATATTCTTAATGCCAAATGCTTGGGCGATTATGACAGATATCATCCAACCCGATCGAACAGTAAAAGTTGTTCAATCGATGAAGAAGTACCTTCTAAAAGATTATGGGACCGTGTTGAATTTTCCTGCATTTACCATTCCTCGAACTGATATCGGCTATGTGACTCGATATGCGCCAGGGTTAAGAGAAAATGGTGGCGTCTATACCCACGCCGCTACTTGGGCAGTGTCGGCGTTCGTCAAAGCAAAAGAACCTGAACTAGCCTATAAAGCTTATCAAGGCATTTGTCCACCGAACCGGACAAAAGATCCTGAGTTGTATTTAGCGGAACCTTATGTCACTTGTGGTAATTCAGATGGACCCATTTCTCCAATGTATGGCAGAGGTGGTTGGAGTTGGTATACCGGATCAGCTCAATGGTTGCACCGAGTGGCGGTTCAAGATATCTTAGGGATTAAAGCGACATTTGAGGGATTAGAGGTCAACCCATCAATCACTAAAAAATGGGACGGATTCAAATACACGAGAAAATTCCGTCATGCCCTCTATGTATTTGATGTTCAACGCGGCAGTTCAAATTCAATCACTGTCGATGGAAAAAAAATAAGAGGAAACATCATTCCTGATTTTCAAGATAACTTAACACATTTTATCAATGTGACATTATTATAGAAGGAGAAATAATATGAAAAAAATCGCTATCTTATTGGTTCTTATGACTTCAGTTTTTGCTTTGATGGCTTGTACTGGATTAACAACAACGACAACAACGACAACAACGACAGACGGTAGCAACACTGTCTCGACTGTTACTTCGGCATCATCAACCACGACGACAAGCTCACAATCGACGACAACAACAACCACTGAATACCATAATCCCGTGACGATTACCTATGCGGCATGGAATTTAGGAACGATTGATTCATTAAATCTTGAACGCTTAATGATTGATGAATTTATGGAAGCTTATCCATGGATTACGGTCAATATCATTGAAAGACCGAAAGTCCCAGATTCATCTGGTACCACTGAAATTGATCAGAACTGGAATGAATTTTTAGGAGCGAGAGCCGCTCAAGGAACCCTTCCTGACGTCTATTTTACTGATTCGACGGAAACAACCATTATGAATAACTGGTCACGGGATGTAACGAGCATCGCAACAGCCGACCCAGAATTCATGAATATTTCTCCGGATATTCGCAATGCAGCGAACTATGGTGGGAAATTAATGGCGTTACCGTACGCGGTCTACTATTTTGGCTATTTTATCAATAAAACAATTTTCGATAATATGAACGGAGATTATCCGGTCTTTGAAGATACATTCGATGAATTTTTGACCAAGATTGGTGATGTCGCCATTCATAACGTTACCAATGGATCCGGTATTGCTGGCATCGTTGGTGTGAATCGAATGTTAGAATGGTATCCATCTCAACTAAATTCTGAGCTCGGATGGTATACCTATGATGGCAGTATCTTACATTTGAATGGACCTGAATTTGAAGAAACTTTAGAACTATATGAATCCTTAATGCTCAATAAATCATTGGTTTATGATGCGATGACGCCAGAAGAACAATTAGCTGCATTTGGTACAACCAATGCATGGGCAGCAAGCAAACTATTGGCTTATTGGGAATATACTCCGATTATTGGCGATATGGTTGCGATGATTGAAGCAGCTGCAGAAGACGGAATTGAACTGGAACTTGATTTTATTGGCACCCCTGGTACCGAAGCAGCTCACCAGATTCCGGTTGTTTTAGATTTAATGTGTATTTCCTCGCAAACAACCAATCCTGAAGAAGCCTATCTATTAGCAAAATGGATGTCTTTCGGAAAAGCAGGCTATTTAAAACGCATTGAATTATCAACAACAGTTGAAGGCATCAATGCATTAAACATGACACCATTACAACCCGATGAAGATTTACTCGATGCTTTTTTCGGAATTTATGAAACGTTTACTGAATTTAGAAAAGTCGTCGAATATTCAAACTACATTATCGAACCGAATAAATATGTTCCGGGTTATATTAAAGCTCGTTGGACCGGTGATTATGTTGTGGATATGAATCTGGGTCAATTATTTGAGGCTGTGATGGCTGGAACCGTCAATTACGCAGATGTCAAAAATTCTTGGAACTCTTTAGCAAATTCTCATCTTATTAATGCACGGACAGCCGTATTTAACAAACTAGGTGTTGTACAAGAGTAGTTGTTTTTGTTTGATATTTCGATTCGATTGGGAGGATGGACCGGAATGAAAAAAATCATTTTGATTTTTACCCTAATGTTACTATCGCTTTCATTCATGGGGGCTCATGTCGTCTACATTGAAGCCGACACCCCAGAAGATGCAGTAGATACGTTAAACGGCAACTATTACAGCGTCCTTGCTTCATGGAAAAATGAGGGCTTTTTAGACAACCATACTTTTGAATCCATCATCGAACCCAATGATTACCAAGGCGTTATTTTAGAAGACTTCGCTGACAGCTTAGGGTACAAATCACCTACTTACAAGTGGAATGATGATTCGTCCATTGAATTCAATGTGACGGTCCCAAGTGAAGGCTTATATCAATTCTCAATCGATTTTTATTCATTGTCTGACAATTATCTTGACATGGAACTCTCGATAAAAATCAATGGAGCGTATCAATACATCGAATCGCAACAAATTATTTTGTATAAATTGTGGCAACAAATGGAAGTTTTTACCGAAGATCGATATGGCAATGATTTTTATGGCTCTCAAGGACAAGCTTACCAATGGATTCATCAAGATTTTCATGATCCGATGGGACTTTTTTCTGAGCCGTTAAAATTCAAACTAAATTCGGGTGTGAATCATATCACGTTAAATCGCGTAAAAGGTGAATTAATGGTGGGAGATATCACCATCAGCGGTGAAGAAAAGTTACCCACGTATCAAGAATATTCCATGGGAAAAACGCTTAATTCATCGGCGATATTGATTGAGACGGAAGCAGAAATTCCTTTCTATAAGAATGCTTCAAATATTCAACCAGCCGTCTCTCGTACTGTGAATGTCACGCCGTTTTCTGTAACCAAACTGAAACTAAATGTTTTAGCGGGGTCCACTTTTAATTCACAACGGGAAAGTATCACTTATCAAGTGGAGGTCGCTGCGGCCGGATATTATTATTTGACTTGGAAAGTTCTTCAAAGCACCATGACAAACGGAGTTGTCTTCCGAACTTTAAGAATCAACGGCGAAGTGCCATTTAAAGAAGCCTATGAACTGGGAATTGAATATGATACAAGGTGGCAAAACTATACGATTGGAAACGACAATCCTTACCTACTCTATTTCAATGAAGGAATCAATTCGGTTTCACTGAGCGTCAATTTAAGTCCTTATCAAAGGGTCTATTATGAAACCAATGAAATCTTACAATATGTCAATGCATTGTCGTTACAAATAAAAAAACTGACTGGGAATCAACTCGATGAAGATCGCGATTGGGAGATTACCGAATTTTTGCCCAATATTGTCACTGAATTAACGATCGCTGCCGAGAAACTCGAAAACATTCAAAGTTATCTCGCTAATTTATCAGAAACAAATAAATTATCGGAATCGGAGTCATTGCTTAAAATTGCAATTCGAAATCTTCGATTTTTAGCTGGAAAACCGAATGACATTCCTAAAAACATTACGCTTTTATCAACATCATCCAGTTCGATTGCTTCAACCCTTGGCAATGTCCTTGCGCTTCTACTCAATAGTCCTCTCGATGTTGATAAATTCTATGTTCATACCAATCTTGAACTTGATAAACCCAATGCGGGATTTTTAATTCGTTTTTGGGTCAGTATCAAACGTTTCTTTTTATCTTTTTTCGATAAACGCTTCGTTAATACGGGTGATGGAACTGAATTGGTTGTTTGGATTAACCGAAATAAACAATATGTCGATCTCGTTCAAAAAATGATTGATGATTCTTTCACGCAAGAAACCGGCATTAAAGTGAATACATCCGTCATGGCCGCAGAGGGAAAACTCATTTTGGCAAATTCAGCGGGAACGAATCCTGACGTTGCCTTAGGCGTTTCATCCTGGTTGCCTTATGATTTAGGAATCAGAGGCGCGATTTTTGATTTGACAACCTATCAATCTGATTCCGAATTTTCAGAGACTTTATCGAATTATCCGAGTGAATCGTTAATTCCTTTGATGTATAACAATGGTCTATATGGATTGCCTGATACCGAGAATTTTTATGTATTATTTTACCGAACCGATATTTTAAATACCCTTGAAATTCCGGTTCCAAATACTTGGGAAGAAGTCACACAAATCATGCCGATACTGAAACGGTATGGTATGAATTTCTACTTGCCATTGTCAAGTGGAACTTCCTTAAAGTCATTTGATTCGACCTTACCTTTTTTCTTTCAATATGGTTCAAAAATATATTCAGAAAATGCTTTTACGGTCGACTTAGGCAATCAAGCTTCGGTTTCTGCGCTTGAAATGATGACGGAACTCTATACTATCTATAGCATGGATATCACGGTGTCTTCATTTTACAATGATTTTCGCTTAGGGCTTTCTCCGATTGGGGTTGGCGATTTCGGAATGTACATTACGCTTTTGAATGCAGCGCCAGATATTCAAGGATTATGGAAGATTGCATTACTGCCAGGCGTCGATTATGACGGTGTTATTGATCGAAGCGCACCGGGAGCTCAAACGGCGAATATGATCTTTAAGAATACTGAAAAGGCAGATGAATCATGGGAATTCTTAAAATGGTGGTCATCGACCGAAACGCAAATTGAATTCACGAACTTATTACTCTCAACGTTTGGAAAAGAATATTTATGGAATAGTGCAAATATCAATGCATTCCAAACGCTCAATATCAATCAAAATGATATCGATATTATTATGGAACAATGGAGTCACTTGACAGAACTTCCGAAAGTGCCCGGATCTTATCAAGTCGAACTTGAGATTTCTAATATTTGGAATAGTGTTGTCATCAATCGCGATAATCTTCGGGTTTTGTTGAATGACGGGATTATTCGTATGAATAAAGAAATTACAAAAAAAATGTCTGAGTTTGGATATGTCGATAAGCGGGGGAATATATTAAATGCTTATCTTATCGCAGACACTTCTTTGGTAGATTCATGGAAAGAAGGTGATGGTGATGAGTGAGTTATTGTTAAAGTTAAAAGCCAAAAAAACAAAAGCTTTTAAAGAGAAACAAAACATTGCCTATCTTTTTGTGTTTCCTTATGTTTTAATGTTTACTATTTTTATCATCATTCCTGTCGTGGCCGCGATTTTATTATCATTTACCTATTTTGATGCGGTTCGTTTTCCCAGTTGGATTGGATTTGAAAATTACATCAATATTATCACAAATGATGAAGTTTTCATGCAGTATGTCATTCCCAACACGATGAAATATGCCATTATCGTTGGACCTGGCGGATATGTATTATCATTCCTTTTGGCTTGGATGTTGGCTCAGTTAACGCCAAAAGTTCGTACCATCTTAGCGTTGATTATCTACTCGCCTTCCTTGACCTCTGGTGTGACGATGGCGGTATTATGGCGTGTCATCTTTGCCGGTGATAATTCTGGGTATTTAAACAGTGTATTATTAACTTTAGGGCTCATCGTAGAGCCAATTATCTGGCTTCAGTCGCAGGAATTCTTATTGACAATCATGATTATCGTTACGTTATGGAGTTCAATGGGTGTAGGATTTTTAGCGGTTTTAGCGGGTATTTTAAACGTGAATACGGAATTATATGAAGCTGGCTATATTGACGGTATCAAAAACAAATTTCAAGAAATGCTATATATTACGATCCCTTCCATTAAACCGCAGATGTTATTTGGCGCTGTGATGGCGATTGTCGGAACCTTTAGTGCTTCTGGCATTGGGGTTGCGTTATCGGGATCGAATCCAACACCACAATATGCAGGTCAATTAATTGTCAATCATATTGAATATTATGGATTCTTTAAGTATGAGATGGGATATGCCGCAGCACTTTCAGTTATTCTTCTAATTGTGGTTTACATGTTTAGTCGAGTCGCATTCCGATTGTTTGGAAGTAAAGACGAATGAAAAAACATTCTAAATTTCAAGGGACGAAAATCAACCCATCTCGATTCCATCCCAGCCAAATTCGATATCTTGTCATTTTGACACCGGTGGTCATGTTCATGTTGCTACCATTGCTTTATATCTTCAATCATGCGTTTAAACCGCTTGAAGAATTGTTTTATTATCCACCTAGATTTATTGTGGAAAGACCTACTTTGGCGAATTTCACACGCTTGTTCCAAGTGACCGGAACCTCTGGGATTCCCATGTCGAGGTATTTCTTTAATAGTGTTATAGTGACCGTATTGGTATTAGTCGCATCGGTTTTAATTTCGACAATGGCAGGTTATGCATTATCGAAATTAAACTTCAAAGGTAAAAAAGCAATGAATGAAATCAATACCTTATCATTGATGTTTGTTGGCATCGCTGTGACGATTCCACGATACTTAATCGTTGAACAATTGGGATTGATTGATAATTTCTTCGTTCATGTCTTACCTTATTTAGCAGTTCCGGTCGGACTATTCTTAATCAAACAATTCGTGGATCAAATACCCAATGAATTGATTGATGCTTCCAGGGTTGATGGTGCAAATGAGTGGCAAATTTATACAAAGATTATTTTGCCCTTAATCAAACCGGCGATTGCAACCATCGTTATTTTATCATTTCAAACGGTATGGAATTCAGCGGATACTTCAACGACTTACATTAACAACGATTTATTAAAAACATTTGCTTTTTACATGAATACATTAACAGCGAATACAAATGCTGTTGCAGGACAAGGGATGGCAGCTGCCGCTTCACTGATTATGTTTTTACCGAATTTGATTATCTTTATTGTGATGCAAAGTAAAGTCATGGATACCATGGCCCACTCAGGGATTAAGTAGGTGG
>DIJY01000043.1:17437-25774 GCA_002421405.1 Caryophanales bacterium UBA5632
CCTGTCGGTGTTTTGAACCGCACAGTTGCATTATCAGCCCCAGAAGATATTTACATCAAAGATGACTTGATCTATGTCGCAGACACAGGAAATCATCGAATTGTCGTATTTGATTACAGTGGTAATCTCGTAAGAGAAATAGGAGTAGATGTTTTAAATAAACCAACCGGAATTCATGTTTCAATCGATGACTTCTTATATGTTGCGGATAAAGGTAATCAACTTGTCTATAAATTTGATTTATCTGGCGATTTGATTCGGACCTTTGGTAAACCGACCGAACCTTTATTTGGAAGTCTTTCACTGTATGTTCCAAGCAAAATTGCTGTAGGGAGCGGTGAAAATATATATGTCATCGGTGATGGATCAACGAGTGGTGTCATTCAATTGAATTATGACGGATCATTCTTGGGATATTTTGGTGTCAATCTATCTGACAAATCCTTTATCGAACGCGTCGCAGATATTTTCGTAAAACCTGGTGAGTATGCAAGTAATACGCCGCCGTCTCCCACAAACATTGCGATTAGTTCGAAATCACTTGTTTATACTTCAACACCAAATACCGTGAATGCTTTAAAAAAACTGGATGTCAATGGCAATAACATATTAACGACTGTCAACTATAACCAAAAAGTGAACGTGATTGACATTTCAGTCAACGATTTGGGTTATTTATATGCGATTTATGAAGATGGAGTCGTTGTAGAATATGATCCTTCGGGCAATCTGTTGTTTGCCTTCGATATTGTCCACTCAAACTCGAATGTTTATGGTTTGGTTCAAAGACCCTCTGGAATACAAGTTGACGAATATCAAAACTTGTTTGTCCTTGATCGAGGAAAAAACGAAGTATTTGTTTATCAACCGACCAGTTTTTCTTTGTTGGTTCATAAAGCGATTGATTTGTACAATCAAGGTCGATATGTCGAATCAACCGAGTTTTTTGAAGCAATCCTGTTTGAAAATGATAATTTTGCGCTAGCGCATAGCGCTTTAGGAAAAGCTTATTATCAGGACGGACTGTTAGAAGAAGCCAAATATGAATACTTTTTAGCCAATGACATTTCTGGGTATTCTGAAACTTACTGGAAACTAAGAGATATTTGGTTGAAAGATAACTTAGGACTCGTCTTTACTTTAATATTAGTTTTGATGGGCGTATCCATCATTTTGAAACAATTGAACAAAAGAACTTTGATTTTCGCGCCAATCAATCAAAAGGTATCGAATTTCAAAGAAAATTTGTTTGTAAGGAAAATAACATTGATTTCTGACACGATGAAACATCCGATTAATTCATACTATGAGATAAAACGCGAGAAACGTTCTGATATTTTGACTGCGTTCGTGATTTTGGTTATTCTATTTATCGAGTATTTATTACTATTAAACTACACCGGATTCGTCTTTAATACCTATTCGACTCAAATCAAAATCGGATTAGAAATGGTCAAATTTTTTGGAGTGATCGGCCTATTTGTTTTTTCTAATTATTTAGTTTCGACGCTCTATGATGGTGAAGGTTGGCTGAAGGATGTCTTTATTGCGACCGTGTATGCATTAAGTCCTTTGATTGTGATGCTCATTCCTTTTATCGTCATTAGTAATGTTTTGACCTTAAACGAAATGATCATCTATCAGTTATTTGCTGGTTTCATGATTGTGTATACCGTTATCTTGGTTTTTATCGCAATCAAAGAGATTCATAATTATGAAATCAAAGAAACCTTCAAGAATTTATTACTGACGCTATTTGTTATGCTTATCATTGTGTTGATTTTGTTCATCATATATGTCTTCGGTTCTCAATTATGGAACTTTTTGGGATCGTTGATTAAGGAGGCGTTCAACCGTGTATTCTAGGAAAATGCTCATAAAAGTCCTATGTATCGCAACGTTGTTTCTGCTGATTGTATCAACTTATCCTGTCATCGCTTCTTCATTAAGCCGAAATTATGACGGCGACGAATTAATTCAAGGCGATACCATACTCGATGAAACCTATCTTGCGAGTAATCAATTTACGCAAGTTGATGATTTGAGTATTGTCGACAATTTATTAACTGTTCCTGACACCTATCTCTTAGTTGGTGAAACTGATTCTTTATTGTTATACATGGAAGAAGGATCCTATGCGATTCGGGTTGTGAATAAAACCGATGGATTCATTCACGGATCTTCTTTTGGAAAAACAGGTGACAATTATAGTTACTTGGGAACGACCTGGGAAGAAAATGTCAATTCAGCCGTCGTATTGAGTTACTACACTTATAACAAAGATAATGGCGAATATACAGTCGTAGAAGAGAGTTTTCTTGCGAGTAAAGATTCAACTTCGACTTATGAACTCATCGATGATGGATTTTCAGCAAGACTTCATTTTGGACGCTCGGGAATCGAATTGACTTTAAATGTAACCTTAGAGGGCGATTATCTTAGCGTTGAAATTCCCAATGAATCCATTACAGAAGGAGCTTACCAACTTAGAAGTCTAAAAGTTTACCAATTCTTAGGAGCGGTTTTTGAAGATTCAGTTCCTGGCTATATTTTTGTACCAGATGGGTCTGGAGCTTTGATTCGCTATCAAGGATTAAATGTTCATACGGATACTTATAATTTTCAATACTATGGCAATGATGATTCATTATCCGCACCGGTTGAGAATGAACCGATGTTAGCATTCCCAATCACAGGAATGATACAAGGAATCAATCAACATGGATTTATTACTATTGTTGAAGATGGCGCTGCTTTCGCTAATTTCAGCGTTTCTCCAGCAAAGAACACCTTAAGATTTTACTTTAGTTACAATGAATTTAGATATCGGAGTCTCTATCAAACTCCTAGATCAGAATCTCAAGCTCAAAGTCAAACAGGAACCCAAGTGACACAAAACAATATCAATTCTTGTAACGTCGTTTTAAAGTACCGGTTCTTAGCTGACGATGAAGCAAATTATGTTGGCATGGCCAATGCTTTTAAAGATTATTTGCTTTTATCAAATCAAATAGAAGATCATATTCTTAATGTGACAAAGTCATCCATCTTAATTGAAGTGATTGGCACAGAAAAGAAAAGTGGCTTTATCTTTAATGAAACACTCGTCATGACAAGCATGAATGAATTATCGACAATCATTCGCGAATTGAATGAAGATGTCGAATTAATCAAAATAATCTATAAAGGTTTTTCAAAGGGCGGAGCCACGAGTACAGGATTGAAATATACAAAGATTGATGCTTCCTTAGGCAATCATCGAGATTTTGAAGCCTTAATGGAATCTGTCAACGATACGAATTCAAATATCTATTTCTATCTTGATTTAGCAAAAGTATACGAAGATGGTTCATTTAATATGTACAAAGATGTCGCTCAAAGAATCAATCAAAACTTGTTAAGTGGAAATGGAATAACCAAATCCTATTACTATGTGACGCCTGCCATGATAAAAACGCAGTATTTAGAAAATGTGAAAAGACTTCAAAATAATGCGATTGAAAGTTATGCCCTCGACACAGTTGGATATAAGCTCTATTCTGATTTTAAAGAAAAATCAAATCCAGTTGATCGTTCTGATATGATTGATTTGTTGAAATCGATGTTTGAAGCCCAAGATACAAATAATGTTCTTTATCGTCCCAATGACTATTTACTCAAATATACCGATTATTATTTAGGAATGCCGATGACTTCAAGTCGTTACCGAATTTATTCGGATACCGTGCCTTTCATGTCTTATGTCCTTGCGGGCATCATGGATAGTTATTCACCCTTTCAAAACTTCTCAAGTTCGGCCTCCATTGACCTATTAAAGATGGTTGATTTCAACATTAATCCATCGTATGTCATTTCAGAAAAATCTGCCTATTATCTGCAAGATACGGAATTAGGTCAAATCTATTCCTCTTCTTATTCAACATGGAAAGAAACAATCGTCAAACAGTATCAATTTGTTGCGAATGCTTTAAATGAAGTAAGAGGTAATTCCATTGTTTCTAGAATTGCCATTCAACCTGGTTTCTATCTTGTAACCTATTCCAATGGCGTTCAAATATATATCAACTATACGAATGAAACATTAGTGGATAACCTTCATTCGGTCACTGCTCGAAATTACAAGGTGGTGTTATCCGATGACTAAAAAACCGATGAAACGGAATTTAAGAAATAATCTTGTTGGTTGGTCATTTTTATCCATTTGGGCAATTGGTTTCATCTTGTTTATGGCTTATCCCTTAATCCTTTCGTTTTATTACAGTCTGTCAAAAGTTACCCTTTCGGGGGAAGGAATCATCGTCGATTTTATTTGGTTTGAAAATTATCGACAGATATTTTCGAGTGCAGCTGGTTTTAGTTTCTTACAATCGGTTCGCGACTTTGCGTTTGAGATTTTGTTCAAAGTTCCGATTATCACCGTCTTTGCAATCATTATCGCAGTATTGTTGAATCAAAAAATGAAGTTACGAGGACTCTTTCGTGCTGTCTATTTTCTTCCCGTTATTATTGCGAGTGGACCCGTTATCAATCAACTGATTTCTCAAGGGGCAGCAACCATTCCTTTGGTCGAAGAATCGGGATTAATCGATTTAATCAATAGTACTTTTACCGAATCACTTGCGAAACCGATTGCGAATATCTTCTCTGAATTAATTGTCATTCTATGGGTTTCAGGGGTTCAAATTTTGGTATTCATTGCCGCATTACAAAAAATTGACCGATCAACCTATGAAGCGGCCATGATTGATGGTGCGGGTCCTTGGGAATCATTTTGGAAAATTACGATGCCAGCTTTGAAAAGCATGGTCACTGTATCGATTATCTTTACCATCATTAATCTGGCAACCTTCTCGGAAAACGATGCAATCCTTCATATCAAAAACAATATGTTTGCCCTTGATACCGGCTTTGGGTTCTCATCAGCAGTTGCTTGGATCTACTTCATTGCACTCGCTTTAATCTTAGGAGTAGCGATGTTTGCCATCAGACTCTTTACGAAAGATAAGGTGAGAAGATGATGCGAATTACAACAAAACAAAAGATTAAACATATTTTAATCGGCAAGAATCCAAGTGAAGGATTGATTGGAAGAATTGCAATTTATGGGTTACTTATTATTATTGGATTTGTGTATTTGTATCCTTTAATCAAAATGTTTGTTTATTCGATTAAAGATTTAGAAGATTTAGTGAATCCGACTGTCGATTGGATTCCAACAAAATTGTATTTAGAAAATTATCGGACTTCTTGGATTGTATTAAATTATGGCAAGACATTGTTCTTTAGTTTACTCGTTACATTGGTTCCTGCCATTTTTCAAACGATCACAACGAGTTTGACAGGCTATGCTTTGGCTAAGTTTAAAATGCGGGGCAGAGTCATTGTATTTGGCTTAATATTAATGACTTATCTGGTTCCAAGTCAAGTCTACATGATTCCAAAGTTTGTGTTATTTGACAAGTTTGGCATTTTGGAATCGGCATGGTCAATCATCTTACCCGCATCGTTTGGACAAGGACTTTCTTCAGCCATCTTTATTCTCATTTTCTATCAATTCTTTAGAATGCAACCCATTGCATTGGACGAATCTGCGGAAATTGATGGTGCGAATCCGTACCAAATCTTTATGAGAATTGGTGTTCCGTTGGCGCTACCTGCCTATTTAACTTCTTTCTTGTTTTCATTTGTTTGGTACTGGAACGAGACGTATATTTCATCATTGTTCTTAGGTACAAATTTATACACGTTACAACTCAGGTTATTTAACTTTTCTTCACAGTTTTCTTTAGCACAAGGATTGTCCCAACAAGCTGTGAATGAAGCGATTAAATATAGTGCAACTATCTTAATTATTTTACCAGTTCTAGTCGTATACATCATCATGCAAAAATGGTTTGTTGAAGGTATCGACAGAACGGGTGTTACTGGAGAATAGGGGGTTGAAAATGATAAAAAAAATATTGAGTTTTCTTTCATTGCTTCTACTGATTTCAATCGCGACAGCCTGCAAAGTGTTGTCGACTTCATCGACCCAAACAAGCGGACTGTTAACCACAACCTCAACGACTTTTTCAACCACAACGACTTCATCAGATGCTTCTACAGACACAACCGTTACAACAGAAGAACCCTATATTTATGATCCGATATCGGTTCCGTTGAATCTATATGAAGAAGAACGTTTATCCTTTAAATTCTTCTGGGAAGTTGTCAATGGTGATCCAGAGTCATCTGGTTATGGCATGATTAGCGATCGCTATAACACAAAAAACAGCACCTATGGAGCAGCTTCGATTGCATCTGTTGGATTTGGTTTGGCAGCGATTCCGATTGGGATTGAAAATGACTGGATTGGATTCCAAGAGGGTTACGACCGCGTATTGGGTACACTTCAAACGCTTCAAGGGATGCAAAGAACCCATGGGTTTTATTATCATTTTGTTTCCATGGCTTCAGCAACTCGCTCCGGATTTTCAGAAGTGTCAATTATTGATACAGCCATTTTAATGTGTGGTGCTATCATGGCGGGTGAATACTTTGGCGGTGAAATCAAAAGCATTGCCAATGATCTTTACCAAGCAGTTGAATGGGATTGGTATTTTGATACAAATCGAATGATGTTTTACATGGGATATATGCCTGAAAGTGGCTTTGGTGGACATTGGGACATGTACGCTGAACAACTCATGATTTATTTCTTAGCAGCGGCATCTGAAAACTACGCTGTCGGAAAAGCAGCGTATGATCAAATGAAGAATTCATCTCAGATCAAACGCTATGGCACAGGACCGAATTTCTATGTTTCATGGCCTGGAACTCTCTTTACTTTCCAATATTCGCATGCGTTTTTTGATTTTAGAAATGTTACGGACAGCGAAGGAGTTAACTGGTTTGATAATTCAAGCGCTGCGACACTCGCTGCACAGGAGTTTGGGGTTTGGTTATCAGGCAATTACAAAACTTACAATGAGAATGCGTGGGGAAACACAGCTTCGGATTGTCCGGATGGATATTGTGCTTCCGGAAATTTACCGGCGGCTGGAACCATCTATATTGATGGCACGTTAGCGCCATCAGGTGCAATCGGTTCGATTGTATTTAGACCGGATTTAGTTTTACCTGCCATGGAACATTATGCGCAAATCACCGCGTTACAAAGTAAGTATGGGTTGCTTGATGCCTATAATTTAGGGGTCACTGCAACCGCAAGTCCTTCAATCAAACGTCCAAACGCAACACTTCCTGAGGACGGATGGTTTTCAACCGATGTCATTGGCATTGATAAAGGAATTACCATCTTAATGATTGAAAACTATCGTTCAGAATTTATCTGGTATTATTTTATGAGAAGCGATATTATTCAAAAAGGGTTCGATGAACTTGGATTTACATTTTCAGATTAGGGTTTTACAATTCTTAGAGTTGTTACAATATAGAAAATAGAAAATAGGAGGAATTACGAATGAGAAACAAAAGATTATTAGTCATGATTACTGCAATATTGATGACTGTCATATTGGTTGCTTGTACGACTACAACAACAACACAATCAACGACTTCATCGACAACAGCAACAACTGCAACAACAGCGACGACGCAAACTTCAGCGTCTACCACTACTACAACCACAGCGGCTACTACAACGACAACCACTACAGCAACGACAACAACAACAACAACAACGACAGTGCCGCCACTGCCAACAACCCTGAATTTACTAACGGGTTTAACTCCTGGCAATGAAGGCGTTTATAAACTTGTTGCTGCTGAAGGACTTGCAACCATTTCTTATAATAAACATGGTTTTGCTTGGCCAAGTCTAGATATCGAACTTGAGGAAAGTGTCGCTCGGTTTAATAAACTGAACATCACAGCTTCTGGAGAAGGAACACTTCTAGTTAGACTCTATGGCGGAGACGATGTTTACGAAGTAAGATTTGCGTTAACAACGGGAGCAGTTGCTCGTCAAATCAATGTTCGTGATCTTGATGCCTTTATGGCAACAGTTACGAAAGTTAGCATCATCGCTGAACCTGGCAATGGTGATGGCAGAGGCGAATTTGTCATTAGCAAACTCGAATTTGATGAAGGAACGGCTTTTGGTACGGTTCTTGAAGTCAAAGCACCCGTTTACAATGTAACAGCTGGTTGGGTCGAAAATGATCCAGACACCTATGATTTTACCAATAATGTCGATGGTTCTGTGACCGTTGATTACACAAAAGGTGTTGACCAAGGCTGGATCGTCATGAAAAACGATTTCAATCTAGCATTAGCAAAAGGATATAACACACTGACAATCGTGGTATCCGGCACTGCTGGAAATTCGATTCTATT
>DIJY01000043.1:25816-26076 GCA_002421405.1 Caryophanales bacterium UBA5632
GTAGTATACCAAGGTAATTTCACAAAGATGATTATCTTTGCTGAACCAGGTGTAGCAGAAGTCACTGGAACATTTACAATTCACAGCCAAGAATTATCTTATGTAGAACCGACTGTCGATTACTTTGATTCTGTTGAATTCGTCGAAGGATGGGTAGCGTCAGCTCCTGCCTTAGAAATTTACACAATTACGACAACAGCTGGTGTCACGACTATTGCTTGGGACCGTGAAGCCGGTCAAGTATGGGAATCCATTCGTTA
>DIJY01000043.1:26177-27281 GCA_002421405.1 Caryophanales bacterium UBA5632
TTCCATCTGAATGAACCAATCGTCAATGTCATCATTAACGTTGATCCAGATATGGGATGGTTTAATCCAGCTCATGTGGGCAGTTTAACTGGTTCGTTTGATATTATTGAAGCCAAAACGAGTTATGCGTTTGAAGGTAATCTCGTTGAAACTTTATGGACTGAAAATGATGCCGATACCTATGATTTTACAACACAACCCGATGGTTCAGTTTTGGTTGAATATACCAAAGGAGTTGGTCAAGGTTGGATTTATATGAGAAATACGTTTGATGCTGAAACGGCAGAAGATATGAATCTAATGCTTGTGATTTTACAAGGCACAGTTGGAAAATCCGTATTGTTAAAACCAAATGACAGCGGCGCTTTAGAAAAAAGAGTTGATTTCACGAATAGCGATCCTTTCTTTGTATGGGTCAATGCTGATGCATTCACAAACTTTATTATTTTCGCTGAACCAGGTGAAGAAGCAGTTTCTGGATCCTTCACAATTCTTGGAATTTATTTATCCTATGAACAACCTGACGCTTTGGAAAGAGACGTAATTGTTGATTTTGAAACTGGATGGGTTGACAATGGAGATGGCGTTTATACGATTACTTCAGCAGCAGGAGTCACAACGGTCACTTATGATAAAGGTACAACTGAATGGTCAACCATGAAATATACATTTACACAGAACCTTTCAAATCATAATCTTGTAACTTTCACAGTTCAAGGAACCGCTACAAAACAAATCATGATTAAGATTAATAACACTCATGAAACGTGGGTGACGTTTGATGGAACTGAACAAGTCATCGAAATTCCATTAACTTATACCATTACTGACGTATTGATTTTCGCTGAAGGCGGAACATCAGGCGTGACAGGTACATTTGACATTATCAGTGCTCAAGTTACTTGGGTTCCTGTCCCACTTGATATTACAACCGGTTGGGTTGGCAATGATGTTGGCACTTATACCTTCGTTGAAAACGTCGATGGCTCTGTTACCGTTACCTATGCAACGATCAGCTATCAATTTATGATCAATAACTTTGATGCTGAAGCGGCTGTCGGTTTAAACACCATGACAATCGTTGTCCAAGGCACAAATGGTGAA
>DIJY01000043.1:27316-29590 GCA_002421405.1 Caryophanales bacterium UBA5632
TGATGCAGCTGCCTTTACGAAATTGTTAATTTTCGCTGCACCTGGTGCTGAATCCTTAACAAATGGAACGTTTACGATTATCAGTTTGACATTGACTTACGTCGAACCTATCGGCGATTAATCGTATTTGCATCGTTCAAAATAACTAATTAAGAAAGATGATTGTCAGTTGACAGTCATCTTTTTTTGATTCGTGTGAAATGAATATAAATATTAATTTATATATTCAACGTTTTATTGACCTAATTGATATGAGTGATATAATAATGTCATAAGTAAAATTGATGGGTGTGATGAAATGACCTCAGTAGCGAAACGAAAAATCATCTATTTATTCTTATTTTTCATATTTGCGATTGGAATTGAGTTGACAAATTTTGCATTGTTAAATTTTGGATTATTTCCTAAATACGCAATGATGAATATTGCCTTTATTTTATATCTCGGTGCTGGTCTTTTATTAGTGCCAACGCCTGAATTACAATTTTTGGGTTCATCGATTATTTTATTATTACAAATCGTGATTGCTGTTGTGAATATCAACTTAATCACAATTACCGGTGAAATCTTCTTTTGGGATATGTTAGCTTTGGCTAAAGATGGGGTACAAGCGATAGAAGGAACCTCCATCCTTGATTTATCTACCCTTTGGATTTATGGCGGTATTTTTATTCTTTTTCAAATAATTCATTTTTTGATCTTTCGATTTAGAAATAAAGAAGTTGTAAAAAACAAGCGTAATCGACTTCATTCGTGGGTTGTCGCTAGTGTGCTTTCATTAGTATTATTCATCACTGGTTTTGTGTTGAATAATGCGATTTATCAAGATTTATCGACGCAAATTGAAGGTTCAACGGAAGATGAAATATTGCTGAGTGAAGCATTCCTATATGAAACGATGTTTCAACCTGAAACCACAATCAAGACATTCGGAACTTATCCATTTTATATGAAAGGCTTATCTTATTATTTGGGTATTGATACTTCCTCTGATGCTTCTCGTGAAATTATTGATGAGTATTTGGCAGAGGGCGTTTATGAAACCAATCAATTCACCGGTGTAAGTGCAGGTAATAACGTCATCATGGTGCTGCTAGAATCGTTTGAATACTTTGGAATTGATGAGGCTTTAACGCCGAATTTGTATAAACTATTTTACGTTGACGGCATACCTTTAACCAATTTTCACGCAAAAGTCAAAACCGATGTCGCAGAGGCATCCAGTTTTTTTGGCAGTTATCCATCGACGGGAAGTTTATTTAGAAACTATCAACAAAATGTATATCCTACATCGCTCCCCAATATGTTAAGCGATTATTCAAATGTTTCAATTTTGAAGTCATTCCATAATAATAAAGGTTCTTTTTACAACCGCAATCATGCGCATCCACATTTTGGATTTGATGAACATATCGATTCATCGCAGATGGAATTATCTGATACTGGTTTTTGGATTAATTCTGATTATGAGATGGTATTTGACCAGGCGGAAAACATGATCCCTGATACTGGTGATTCATTCTTCACTTTCATTACCACATTTACCATGCATGGCGGTTATGAGCTAAGAAGTGTTTTTGAAACGACTTATGCCTATTTTGATTCGATTGGCTATATGCCTTTAGACAATTATCATGATCGCTATTTAAGAACATATATGGCTTCTGCCATGGATTTAGATTCAGCCGTTGGCGTTCTTTTTGAGCGGTTAGAGGCAACCAATCAACTCGAGAATACGACGCTCATCTTTTTTGCAGATCACACCGCATATTATTATGCGTTTTCTGAATTGATGCGCGGAATTGATCCAAATGATAACACCTATAGTGATCAATATCGCTTGCCCGCTGTTATTTATGATACAAAACTTAAAACAGCCATGGCATTACAAGGCATCGATTCAATTGATAAATTTACGAGTGTGAATGATTTTACACCGACAATCCTTAATCTGTTTGGGATAGAATTTAATCCACTATGGTATGTGGGGAATGATGTATTCTCACCGCATGAGTCTGTGATTGTCTCAAGACAAAGTGGGATATTCAATCATCTATTTTATACAACCGATGGAAAAACGGTTCTTTATCAAGATCCCAATGCAACGATAGAAGATATAACGAAGTTTCAACAAGCGGTGAGTTATACCATGAGAAAACAGCAGCACTTAAACCTCATTTACCGCATCAATTATTTTAAAGCGAATGACGCAGATGATTAAAAAAAAGCACTTTTAAAGTGCTTTTTTCTTATTCCTTAGGAAATTGTATTTCA
>DIJY01000001.1 GCA_002421405.1 Caryophanales bacterium UBA5632
ACTTTTTAACAGATCATCGTTATAAACTCGAACACATTGACGTTTTTGTCGGTCGCGGCGGGATGTTAAAACCCTTAAAGAACTCCGGAACATATCTTGTGACGAAACAAATGGTTGAAGATTTGACCTTTGGTCGCAACGGCTATCACGCTTCGAATTTAGGGGCAATTATTTGTTACGAACTCGCAGAGGGTTTGAACCGTCCGTCTTATATTGTCAATCCGGTTTCAATTGATGAAATGGAAGATTTAGCGAGAGTATCTGGGATAGCTGAAATTGAAAGAACATCGATATTCCATGCTTTGAATCATAAAGCCATCGCCAAACGACACGCAAGATACGTGGGTCGTGATTATGACGAAATGACATTGATTGTGGCTCATTTAGGTGGCGGAATTTCGGTGGGTCTTCATAAAAAAGGCCGCGTCATTGACGTTAATAACGCATTAGGTGGCGATGGCCCATTTTCACCTGAAAGAGCAGGGACAACACCAACTTACCCATTAGTCGATCTGTGTTTTTCAGGTAAATATAGCATCGATGAAATCAAAAAGAAACTCGCAGGTCAAGGTGGATTGGTCAGTTATTTGGGTACTTCAAACGGCCTTGAAATCAAAAGAAGAATTGAAGCCGGTGATAAAGTCGCTGAGTTTTACCTTCAAGCAATGGCTTATCAAGTCGCGAAGCAAATTGGCGCAATGTATTTTATCGCTTCAGGAAAAGTCGACGGCATCCTCTTAACGGGAGGGCTCGCCTACAATACGATGTTCATCGATATGATTCGATCCTATGTTAATCCGATTCAATCGATTCATGTCTATCCTGGCGAAGATGAAATGCGGGCTTTAGCCGAAGGTACCTTAAGAGTTTTGACGAAACAAGAAAAACTACAAGTCTATTAATTCATACTTTCGAAGCGATTCGGAAGTTTTTTTTATCAAAACTTTGGGTTTCGAAGCAAGCAAATCTATGATATAATAAAAGTGACAACATAAGGGAGTGATGCATATGAAAAGATGTTTAATTGTCGTCGACTTTCAAAATGATTTCGTTGACGGAACCCTCGGATTCAATGATGCGAAAAAACTTGAACCGATAATTGTAAAAAAAATTGAAGAAGCGATTACCACGGGCGTCGAATTATATTTTACCCTCGATACCCATTCTGATGACTATTTGCAAACAGATGAAGGGAAAAACCTTCCCATCATTCATTGCGTTAAAGGCACTAAGGGCCATGATTTATATGGCAGAACCAGCAATTATTTGACCATTGCTCGAAAAGTCATTGAAAAACGTACATTTGGTTCGCTTGAATTGGCTGAAATACTAAAAGAAAAGAATTATTCCGAAGTTGAATTATGCGGTTTAGTTTCGAACATTTGTGTTTTATCCAACGCTGTCTTAGCAAAAGCAGCGTTACCCAATGCGAAAATTATCGTTGATCGCAACGCCACCGCTAGTTCTAATTTCGACCTCCATAAGAAAGCGCTGGAAGTCATGAAAGGCTTCCATGTCGAAATCGTGGGAATCGATGGAAAAAAATAAATTAGCACTCATCGCAGATTTTTATGAATTAACCATGGCTGCAGGTTATTTTGCATCCGGAAAGCAAGCTGAAATCGCTTATTTTGACTTATTTTTTAGAACCATTCCCGATGGGGGCGGATACGCCGTCGCCGCGGGTCAAAGTGAAGTAATCGATTATTTAATGAATTTGAAATTTAACGCCGACGATATCGACTTCTTACGTAGCAAAAACATGTTTTCTGAAGCGTTTTTAACTTATTTGAAAACTTTCAAATTTTCGGGTGACGTTTGGATGGTCAAAGAAGGTTCAGTCGTTTTCCCCAATGAACCGTTAGCCATTGTCCGGGCAAACATCATCGAAGCACAATTGATTGAAACCTATCTATTACTGCAAATGAACCATCAATCCTTAATCGCCACAAAAGCTTCTCGTATCGTTCGAGCGGCACAAGGCAGACCGATTATGGAATTTGGGGCTAGACGCGCACACGGAGTCGATTCAGCACTGCTGGGCGCAAAAGCCGCTTACATTGGTGGCGTATATGGCACCAGTTTGGCGAAAGCCGATCAACTGTATCAAATACCGGCCTTAGGAACAATGGCTCACTCATGGGTTCAAATGTTTAACAGTGAATTAGAAGCGTTTATCGAATATGCGAAAAGTTATCCAAACAACGCGACGTTTTTAGTCGATACCTATAATGTTTTAAAAAGTGGGGTTCCTAACGCCATTTTAGCGATTCAAACGGTGCTTTGGCCCAAGGGCATCAAAACGGCTGGCATTCGTATTGATTCAGGCGATTTGACTTATCTCTCCAAAGAAGCGAGAAAATTACTCGATGAAGCGGGATGCGAAGCGGTTAAAATTGTCGTATCGAATTCGCTCGATGAGTGGATTATTACTGAATTACTGATCCAAGGCGCAAAGATAGATTCTTTTGGCGTTGGCGAACGATTAATCACCGCCAAATCAGAGCCGGTTTTTGGTGGCGTCTATAAACTCGTCGCCACTGAAAAAAACGGGAAGATCGAACCCAAGATTAAAATCTCAGAAAACCCAGAAAAAATGACGAATCCACATTTTAAACAGGTTTATCGCATCTTCGATCGTCAAACCAACAAAGCTTTGGCTGATTTGGTAACTGTCTTTGATGAAGTCATTGATGAAACAATGCCGCTTGAGATATTTGACCCCACTTTGATCCATAAAAGAAAGCTATTAACCGATTTTTATGTTGAAAAGCGGTTGCACCAAGTGATTGCATCAGGCGTCGTAAAGATTGAACCGATGACTTTAGAAGCCGCAAGAAACCATTTACGCAAAGAACTAGATCAGATGTGGGACGAAGTGAAGCGATTTGCAAACCCCCATCAGTATTATGTCGATTTATCAGACAAACTTTGGAACATTCGAAAAACAATGATTGAAAATTCAATCCGATAGGAGATAAATATGAAATTTTTAACATTTAATGTCAGAATTGATGTCGAGTCCGATGGTGAAAATGCCTGGAAAAATCGGATAAAATCAGTCGCCGAAGTCCTCAATAAGGGCGATTACTTTGTGGTAGGCCTGCAAGAACCCAATGAATTGATGCTTGATGCATTACTCAAAGAAAGTCGCAAGTACCGTTGTGCGGGTGAGCCGAGAGATCCAAACGGTGAAATGACACCCATTCTTTATCAAGTTGAAAAAGTTCGCTTACTCACGAATGAAACGTTGTGGCTTTCTGATACCAAAAAAATACAATCCAAATTTACCGATTCGAACTTCAATCGCATCGCAACGGTAGCGATATTCGAAGCCAATCAGTCGTACGAAATGTTTCGTTTTGTCAACACGCATTTGGACTACGCCAATCCCGATGTCCAAAAAAGACAGATGGAAGTCTTAATCAAACATTTAAACAAACAATCCAGTGCCAAACGGTTACCGACCATCATTGTGGGCGATTTTAACGCGAAGTTAAATGACCCCGTCAATGAATACATCAAAACCGTTTCGCTCGGTAAAAGTAAATTGACTTCCGTCTATGGAACGGAAAACCCCCAAGCAACTTTCCATAATTTTAAAGGGACCGTTGAAGGCGAACCCATTGACTACGTTTATTACACAGAACAATTTCAAAAAGAATCACAAGTGGTCATTCGCGACAAATTTTTTCAAGTTTATCCAAGCGATCACTATCCCGTTGAGTTTTCACTCAATTTTATCAAGAAGTAAGCGGACTCCCATCCGCTTTTTTTAATAATATCGCTCAAATTAGCCGTAATAACTGATATCGATATTATGATGATTCTTCGTAATAAATTTATTAAAACCACCGTTATTATATAATTTTTTCAAATTGAACCATGGCTTGTAAATTTGCTACTGAAGGCTTAGAATAATAATGAAAATTAGTTGTTGAAATGCTTTGACAAGCCTTCATTTCTTGTTTATAATAAACTCAAAGCGGACTTTTCCGCATCCAAAATATGATAGCGAGGTATCTTATGCGAATTGGAATCATTGGACCAATCGGTTCTGGAAAGTCATTACTATCGAAGAAACTAGCAAAGCATTATGGATCCACGCTGCTTGAGGAACCGGTCGAAAAAAACGAGTATCTCCCTTATTTTTATAGTGACAAAGAAACGTTTGCGATGCTTTCACAAAATGCTTTCTACAGCTCTTTGTTTCTAATGATGTGGAAAACCAAAGAGTTAGATTCCGTTGTCTGTGATTCAACCCTCTTTTCAAATCTTGTCTTTACTGAACTGTTACGATTAGATGGGACGATGTCGGCGATGGAAGTAGCACTTACGTATGCGATCGCTGATGAACATCTTAAAAGAATACCCGACGTTGATTTGCACATCGTCATTGAACGTCCGACGGAACAATTGTTCGAAAATGTTAAAAAACGCGGTCGGTCAATTGAACAAAATCAACAGGAATACTTAACATTCCATTATGCCAATTATTACAATGTCTTAAGACGAATATTCAAAAACTATAAGGTCCCCGAATCGAGAATCTTATGGTTGCCAATTCATGATATGAACAATCCGACTGAATTTAAAAACATTACCGATGAAATTGAAAGAAGATACGCCTTACTAAACCAAAAATAGGCTTTTTGCACACCCCATAAACGACATATCTTTTAAGGAGCACTATGATTACAATCTTTGCCTTACAACAAATCGAAAACCAATTAGCGAAAATCCAAGACCGAAAAGCTTGTGAAATCAGAGCTGGCGTCTTCCCTAAAACCTTCATGGAAATCTTTGCGATGTACAATCGCCTCGACAACGAAATTATCTTCAATAAAGAAATCGTTTACGACGCGCCTGAACACGAAGTTGTGATTACTTTAATTCATGAGAGCCGTCATGCGTATCAATGGAATCGAATCAATCATCCCAAAAAAGCAATTGAACCAAAAGAACTCATCGAAAAATGGAAAAAAGAATTTGAATTTTTCTCGCCCACCGATCAAGCGCAAACTGAAGCAGATTACTTGAAAATGGCGATTGAAATCGATGCAATTGCTTACACCCATTTAACGATGATGCAATTGACGAATGAAAAAACCGTGATTCCCAATTTAGTCAAAAAAGAAGTTGCCGCACGGATGGCTGACATTGAAAAGTTTGAAATTCCGCTCTATCAAAAACACATGAAAGGATGAAAAAGACGCCATTTGATTTGGCGTCTTTCTTTTCTATTGTTGGTTTTGAAACCATTCGATCGTATCTCGAACGGTCTCTTCAAAGGGGATGGGTTCAACCTTTAAATGTTTGACCATTCGTTGGTTGACATAATGGTAATTTTCTTGAACGGCATCGATCATAACGTTGGAAATGTCTTTGAAAAATAAAGCTCCAAATTTAGCGATAAATCGTGGAAATCCAATCAATATTTTATTCTGATTTGATATTTTTGCGATCATTTGATAAAACTCTTTAATCGTGTGTTCATGCGCCGCTAAGATATATGAACCCTCTTGATTTGTCACAGTTAAAGCATGAATGGCTTTCGCGCAATCCCTGACATCAATAAAATTGTAGCCGCCCCGAATATAAGGCAAAATCTTTTTACGGCTCGCTTTCATGATTTCATGACCCGCCGCAGACGGTTTGTAATCATGGACGCCAATCACTGCTGAAGGATAGACAATCGCTCCTTTTAACAGCCCTTGATTGATTTTGTCTTGCACATAGGCCGTTCCTTCGGCTTTTGCTTTGGCATAATGGCTTTTTATTTTAGATAAATCAAAGGCGTTGGGTTCAAAGATTGGATCAGAATTTTTCGGTTTATTAATGGCATCAACCGAAGAAACATAAATCAGACGAATATGATTTTCAACACAAAAATCGACAATCGTAAACGTTCCTTGGATATTGACGAAGGTACTTTCATCTTTCAGTCTTTTCGTTAAATCAATCACGCCCGCACAATGAATCAAGACATCGCCTGATTTTAAGTGTGATTTTAAAAAATCATCATGAAAAATATCACCGATATGAGACAAGACAGGCAAGCCTTCAATGGCTTTTCCAAGTTTTCTCAATAGTAATTCACAAGGGGTATCATTTTTGATAAATTCACGAACAACATTGTTGCCAATATGTCCGGTCGCTCCTGTAATATAAATCATAAGCCCTCCACAATTCAATACTAGTATTATATCAAATATTAAAGACTGTGGTATAATAAATTTAATTTCAATATCAAAGGAGATTCATCATGGACATTCAAAACCTTGTAGAACGACAAAGGGCCTATTTTAATACGAACGTGACAAAAGATATCAACTTCCGCTTAAACGCGCTCAAAACGCTTCAAAAAATCGTTATAGCGCATGAAGGCAAGATTATCGCAGCGTTAAAAAAAGATTTGAATAAAGCGCCGATGGAAGCCGTCATGACAGAGATTGGAATTGTTCGAAGCGAACTAACGCACATGATTAAACACCTCAAGCGTTATGCAAAGCCAAAAAGAGTGAAAACGCCGTTGGTTTTGTTTTCTGCTAAAAGCGAAATTCATCCTGAACCTTTTGGCGTCGTTTTAATCATGTCGCCTTGGAATTATCCATTTCAACTCGCAATTGATCCATTAATTGGTGCGATTGCGGCCGGCAACTGTGCGATTGTCAAACCAGGATCTTATGCCGCAAATACGGCAGAAGCCATTCAAGAATTAATCGACCATACTTTTAAAGAAGAGTATGTCGCGACGGTATTAGGCGGCAGAGAAGAAAATACGATGTTACTCGAACAAAAATTCGATTATATTTTCTTTACAGGGTCTTCAAACGTGGGTAAAACCGTCATGGAAAAAGCAAGTCATCACTTAACCCCCATTTCATTAGAATTAGGTGGCAAATCACCTTGTATCATCGATGGGACAATGAACATGAAATTAACCGCGAAACGGTTGGCCTTTGGAAAGTTCGTGAATGCCGGACAAACGTGTGTCGCACCGGATTATGTGTTTGTCAAAAAGGAGTATCGTGAGCCTCTAATCAATGAATTAAAACAAGTCATCACTGAATTTTTTGGCAATGATCCCATTAGTAATCCCGACTTACCAAAAATCATCAATCATAAACATCATGAACGGCTTTTAGGTCTCCTCAAAGAACAAACGCTTGCCTTAGGAGGTAGCGCTTCTGATACCTCGATTGCTCCGACGGTTTTAATCGACGTATCACTCGATTCTCCGGTTATGCAAGAAGAAATCTTTGGACCGATTTTACCGGTAATGACCTATGATCACATCGAAGAAGTCATCACTTACATTAAATCAAAAGACCGTCCTTTAGCGCTTTACTTGTTTTCAACTGATCAAAAAATGCAAAAACGAATTACGAATGAAATCAGTTTTGGTGGCGGAACGTTCAATGATACTTTAATGCACGTTGCCTCTTCCGAATTAGGGTTCGGTGGCGTCGGCACATCGGGAATGGGAAGTTATCATGGCATTCATTCCTTCAATACTTTTTCCCATTTAAAATCAATCTTGAAAAGAAAAAATTGGATTGATCTTTCTTTCAGATATCACCCTTATACGAACCAAAAAAAGGCTTTAATCGACAAATTCACTCGATAAACAGAACTGTTAATATCCTTCAAAAAATAAATGAATGTTTATTAAATCGATTTATTTAATGAAAAGGTTTTCATAGGCTTGTCAAAGGTTTTAATTCGTGGTAATATGGTTTTGTTTTGTTGCAATCAAATTGAATAGCTAGATCGCCAATATAATATGGATAATTTGGTTCCGTAGTTTCTACCAGTCGACCTAATCGGCTGCCTATTGGTTACATGGTTTTTTTCTGAATGCCCCAAAAGCATCCAGTTTATTTTGTTGGCGAGTATAGTCATTTATACTGGCTTTTTTTATTTGCCAAAAACAAAACAAAAAAAATCATAGGAGGATCTCTAACAAATGGAAAAGCTTCAAAACTTCTTCAAACTGCGTGAAAATGGTACCACCATTACCAAAGAACTCATCGCTGGAGCAACAACCTTCTTTGCGATGGTCTACATCATTTTCGTCAATCCGTCGATGCTGTCACAAACTGGCATGCCCTTCGGAGCCGTCTTCTTGGCAACCATCATCGCAACCGTCATTGGTACATTGATCATGGGTTTGTTCGCCAATGTTCCTTATGCTTTAGCACCTGGCATGGGACTCAATGCGTTCTTTACCTACACCGTTGTCTTTGCTTTAGGATTTCATTGGAGCGAAGCCCTTGGACTCGTTTTCATCTGTGGTCTGATCAACGTTTTAATCACCGTGACGAAAATCCGTAAATCGATTGTTAAAGCGATTCCAGTATCATTACAACACGCAATTGGCGGCGGTATTGGTATTTTCATTGCTTACATCGGTTTTAAAAACGCTGGTTTCTTCGGATTTACCGCTGACCCAGGAACATGGTTTGAAATTCCTGGTGGCGCAGCAATCATCGATTCTTCAATTATCCCAGCGTTAACTAATTTTGATTCATGGGGTCCTGTATTAGCGTTAATTGGTATTATAATTACTGTTATTTTATTATTAATGAAGGTGAAAGGCGCGATCTTAATTGGTATCGTCTTAACAACATTAATCGGTTGGCCAATGGGTGTCACTAGTTTCGCTATCGGCGGATTTGATATCGCATCGCCTTGGGGAGAACTTGGAACAACCTTCGGAGCCGCTTTTAAAGGCATTGGGACCATGTTCCAAGATCCTGCTAAAATACCGATGGCTTTTCTTGCGATTTTCGCTTTCAGTTTAACCGATACCTTTGATACAATTGGTACATTTGTTGGAACAGGAAGAGCATCTGGCATTTTCTCTGAAGCTGATTTAACTTCAATTGAAGAAGGAAAAGGTTTTAAAACAAAAATGGAAAAAGCATTATTCGCTGACTCCGTCGCAACGTCGATCGGCGCTGTTTTCGGAACATCGAATACAACGACTTATATTGAATCCGCCGCGGGAATTGAAGCCGGCGGAAGAACGGGTTTAACGTCAGTCTTTACCGCATTTTTCTTCTTACTTTGTATTTTAATTGCCCCAATCGTTGGCATCGTTCCAGCACAAGCAACCGCTCCGGCACTCATCATCGTTGGTATCATGATGGCTGGCGCCTTCAAACATGTCAACTGGACTGATTTTGAAGAAGCAGTTCCTGCATTCTTCTCCGCGATTTTAATGGCATTGGCTTATAACATTTCGATTGGCATCGCCTTTGGATTCATTTTCTATGTGATTGTTAAACTTGTCACAAAAAAAGTAAAAGAAGTTCATCCAATCCTTTGGGTATCTTCTGGATTATTCGTTGTTTATTTTGTACTCATGGCTTTAAACGCTTTAGGCGTTCTCTAATCGTATTACCACGCTAAAAGACATTTCCTTGAATGGAAGTGTCTTTTTTGTTTTTTTTGATTTCAATTTAGGTTGTTTTGATGCATAAATTAGT
>DIJY01000120.1 GCA_002421405.1 Caryophanales bacterium UBA5632
CTATCGACTTTGGCAACGGCTTCTAAATATTTTTTTCCTTTTTTGGCCATGTTATTTTTTTCCTCCTATATGTGGTGTTAGCGGAAATGTCCTCCCATATATAGTTGTATAATCACAACTAGTATGCTTAGTCGATTACGACAATTCCCATGTTTCTTGCTGAACCTTCAAGAATACGTGACGCTGCTTCAACGTCATTAGCATTCAAATCTGGTAACTTAATAGCCGCAAGTTCGCGTAATTTAGCGCGAGTAATGGTCGCAACGGTTTCCTTTTTTGAGTTTGATGCGCCTTTTTGAATGTTGCACGCCTTTTTAAGTAGATCACTGGCGGGCGGGGTTTTGGTAATAAATGTGAATGTACGGTCGTCGAAAACTGTAATCACTACCGGAATGACACTACCAACATTTTCCTTTGTGCGGTCGTTGAATTGTACACAAAATTGTTGAATGTTGACACCTGCTTGTCCTAAAGCTGGTCCAATAGGTGGTGCTGGTGTTGCTTTACCGCCTGGTATTTGGAGCTTTACGACTGTTTTGATTTCTCTAGCCACGAAAAACACCTCCTTAATTTCGTGATGTGGTCAAAGGATTTATAAATCCTCCCAACGAAATCCATGTGCAGAGCACACGCTGGATTATTATACAATAACTCAAAAATTTAGTCAAGATTTATTTGCTGGAAAATGCGACTAAATATCAAACTTAGCATTGATTTCTGATGGGGTTTTTCTTAGTAATGTAAATATCGGTATCATACCAAAAATAATATTGATGAGATAAAGGCCGATAATGCCTGCTAAGAAGAGTGTAATTGGGAAATAGAACACTTGAATGATTGCTCCGAAAGTGTCTTGAATCTTATAGACTACATAAGTCATAAAGAGATACCCAGTCAAAGAACCAACGGTAGTGAATGCAATAATTTCTGAGAAGAATATTTTATAGATATCTTTTTTGGTAGCGCCGATTGATCGGTAGATACCGATTTCTTTGATTCTGCCGAGCATTGAAGAACGCATCATGAAGAAAATATAAACAATGATACCCCCAATGGTGACGAAGATAGAAGTTAAACGTCCCGATACTTGATCTCTCATATTGGCTAAATATTCCGTTTTAGTCGTCTGATAAGCATCGATGGCGATGTATTCCAATTCGGTGATATCCTCAATGGCTTGCGATAGATTATCAGAATAGAAATACATTTTATTCGAATAGTTACCGTAACCACTTAGCATTTGATCTATAATGATTTCAAGCGAATCTTCATTCGTTAAAATTGGGTTGTAGAATTCGGTACTGTTATATTTACCAACCACTTGAAGTAAAATATCGTTGAATACGATTGAGGATCCAACATCGATGGTGGAATCTGCGTGCATCAAGACCTGACCGGGCGCGGTCAATGCAACTCCAGATTGTATCGTGTAGTGACCTTCGGCTTCGCCTTGAGTCTCAAAATTCTTTTGTGTAAACGCCAAATAGTTTTCATTGGTCACAACCATGATTGGCGATTCGGTTTCAACAATGCCGGTAATGGTCAATCTTCCGGAACCATAGTAACCCAATTGTTCGCCAATGATATCTTCGATTTCCGTGAGACCGATATCGGCAGCTTCTTTCGTCTCTAAGATTCTTTCAGCAATCCACATATCAATCGCAACAGTGGTATTGTCGGTTGGCAAAGTTCCGTGAACCAAACTAGATGCATCAATTTGAGAGATCGTCATTGGAAAGATTGAAGTGTACACTTGGGCACTTCTTTGTCCGCTTGCCTGATAGAAACGATCAATATAAATTGTCATGTAAAGTGCAGAAGGATAAGGAACAACTTGATCTGCTTCGGTATCGTCAAGTATCTCTTTGATATCCTCAATCGTCATATTATCAGGAATTTCTACAGAAATCAAATTTCGACCCACCGTTAAGAAGTCCTTTTCATCAGCGCTAGTAAGGTTACCAAAACTTGCAAGGTTGAAAACAATCAAAGCAGAGATGACAAAATAGATGAGTAAGAATAACTTACCAAAGAATTTTTTTCCCGTAAAGACTTTTCTAAAGCCAGCAACAATGGTATCGCGAAAACGGATGAAAGAACGCCTTGCTTGATCTAATTTGATTTCTCCAAATTGGGTCAAATCAAACGAGGATTTTTGGATATCTTCGGTTTCGGGTTTCCGGTAATGATCATCAATTAGTCTCACTTCTGTGTCGGTGTTTAAATAGATAATTTTTGCTTTTGAATGCGCTTTAACATAAAAAGTATTGTTCGTATAAATGACTTGAATTTTGGGGTTTGATCCCGGATGCGATGCATAATAGTATTCAATCGGCAGCGGTGCTTCAGTGACTTCTTTTTCCAAATCTTTTAAATAGATATTACGATCATCAATATGTTCTAAAGTTCTGTTTCCTTCATTGATGTAATCATTGATGATTTCACCGTCACGAAGTTCTAAGACTCTGTCGGCGTAGAAGTCGACAAGTTCTTTCTCGTGAGTGACCAATATAACCAAACAAGTTTGACTAATTTTTTTAATCAATCCCATGATTTCAAAAGTATTGTTGGCATCTAGGTTGCCGGTTGGTTCATCGGCTAGAACCACTTTCGGATTTTTTGCAATGGCACGAGCAATCGCAACTCTTTGTTGTTGCCCGCCTGATAAAGCTTGAACATTCCGTCTTCTGAAGTTGTACATGCCAACACTCTTAAGAACATAATTAATCCGCTCTTCAATTTCATCAGCTTTGTATAAACCCGCCATATTTAGTGCGATTTCAACGTTTTCATAAACGGTTTTATCGGTGATCAAATTATAGTTTTGGAAAATATAACCAATGTATTTATTGCGGATGATATCCCATTTTTCTGGGGAGTAATAACTAATTTTTGCCCCATCAAAATCAATGGATCCACTACTGAATTTATCCAGTCCACCGATGACATTTAAAAGCGTCGTTTTACCGCAACCAGACGGACCGGTTAAAGCAACTAACCCTTTATCTGGAAAGTCAATTGAGGTATTGTTGATGACATGAATTTCGTTGGTTTTACCACGGTTAAAGTACTTGTTGAGACTCGTTAATTTAATCATATCATCACCCCCTATTCAGCCTTTAGAGTTCTGTTAACAGACTCTTTAAAGACCTTGCGAACATACCTGCTTGAAATTGAGAAAGCCATGAATAAAGACATGCCAAGTAAAACAATGTAACTTGGAATTGTATAGAATTTCAAGATGGTTTGCAATACAGGAACCGTTGCATTTAAGATAATCATTGCAATTAAGACAATGATATATCCGACGACTGCTGTTTGGTAGTTTTCATAATAAATCATCTTTTTAATCGTTTGTTGATTTGCACCGATTGTTCTAAAGATGGCATAATCACGCATCTTCGTATTGATGATTGCTTTAAAGATAATATATGTAATTAAAATGGATGCCAACAAAGTGAAAAGAACTGTGATCGTTGCACCAAGAATCGACATCAAAGTAATTAATGCTGAAAACGGATCAGAGGATTGTGAGCGGTAAGGGTAAATCACTGAGTATTTGCTCGTGAGCCCGCTATTCACGGCTCGAATTCGTGAAACTAATGTATCAACACCAATATCAGATTCGGAAAATAGGGTAACTTGATAATTTTCATCGGTGAAGAAACGATCATAAGTAGCTTGATTCATCTGAATAACTTGTTTGTATTCATAATTATTATCAAGTGGTTGATACCCAAACGTTAAATTATCAATGGTATATGATTGATAAATATCGATGATTTCAAACTTACCTGTCACCACACAAGTTTCATCTAAATGATCGCATGGATAGGCATAATACGGTAGTAGAATTTTATTATTAGGCAGTGTATTGACCACCACAATCGTATAACTAGATAGAAAGTTGTCCCAAATTTGAACATCTTCACCCGTATCCATTGTTAGGATGTTATTTGTAGTATAGTTAAAATAGGAAGCAAGAGCCATATTGCTTAATACCGCATCATCAAAGACAAAGTAAGCATTACTTTGATAGTTGATAGTCATATTGAGTTCTGCAGCGTCGACAATACCAACAATTGTGACACCGTCTTGAAGTACTTTCGGCACCGTATCATATTCGTTAGCTTTGAATTGAACATCTAAATAATCTTGATATTCGTTTGCCCTTGAAGCGTTAATCGCTAATAATACTTCTGTCGTCGATGTAGGCATTCTTCCTGAAATCAATTTGACATCTGCTGGAACCACACTCCTTGGCAGAGCTTTCATGGATATCCATGCCCCATAATCCCCAACGGTGTAATTTTCCATCCAAAAGGATCTGTCAATTACATAATCCCTTTCAACCAAAGTCATCACATTTGGGAAAGCCAACAATTCATCGATGTCAGCTTGAGTCAATTCTGAATTGTCCGTCTTTTTGACAACTATTCGATTGATGGATGTATTGGTAAAGTAGTAATTTCCTAAGTTATCAAAGTCACGAAGGGAAGCATTGAAAGATCCGTATGCCATCGCGATAAAGAAAACGAAGATTGAGAAAATTACGACCATCAAAATTGATTTCTTTGGAACCGATAATAGATTTCTAAATGCAATTAACATCAATTCGGTCCAACGCATCTTCTTTGATCCTTCAGGAAGATTCGGAAGATTTTCTTTATTCGTTTGACGTACTTCGACATCCTCAACGATTTCGCCGTCAAAAATACGAATCTTTCGGCTGGCGTAATCCTTGACTTGTTCATAATCATGGGTTACTAATATAACTAATTTATCTTTTGATATTTCTTTCAATAATTCAATAATTTGTTTTGCTGAATCGGTATCTAGATTTCCGGTAGGTTCGTCAGCGGCGATAATCGGACAATCTTTCGCTAGCGCTCTTGCGATAACAACTCTTTGTTTTTGTCCGCCTGATAATTTGGTGGCTTTATGATGAAGATGTTTTTCTAGGCCGACACGTTTGATAATTTGTATGGCACGAGCACGAATATCTTTTTTGGGGAACCCTGAAAGAATTAAGGGGGCTTCAACGTTTTGCAAAACCGTATAACTATCGATCAAGTTATAATTTTGGAAAACAAACGCAATATATTTCTTGCGATATTCTTCTAATTCAGCGGTACTAAAATAGGAAGTTTCTTCGCCATTTAGGTACATTTCGCCTTCTTCATAGGTATCAATACCACAGATGACATTTAATAAGGTTGTCTTACCAGATCCTGATTCACCAACAATAGCGACAAACTCATTTGAATGTAATTCAAGATTGATTTTGCGAAGCCCGAGTGCAATCACATTATGAGAGCTGTAGTACTTTGAGACATTTACGAGTTTTAACATATATTCACCTCTTAGTCAATTAGACCCATTATAGCAAACCTTTGTGATTTTTCAAAGAAAAAAAGTCAGAAATTTCTGACTTTTAGATGATTTCAATATCTGCGAAATCGAGATCGATTGGTGTTTTTCTACCAAACATATCTACAAGAATCTTAACGATTCCTTTTTCGTCGTTGATGGCTTCAATGGTGCCGATTTGTCCAGAGAACGGACCGTTGGCAACCTTGATGCTTTGACCGATTTGGGCATTGAGTTTTTGTACTGAAAGCATTCCACATTTTTTGAGGATGGGATTGATTTCTTCTGGAAGTAATGGAATTGGTTTCGTACCACCACCGCTGGAACCTAAGAAGCCGGTAACGCCAGGGGTGTTACGAACGACGAACCAAGAATCATCGGTAACAATCATTTCGATGAAGACATATCCTGGGAACATCTTGACCATTTTTTCTTTGGTCGAACCATCAGCTTTTTTCTCAGTTTTGAGCTCTTCAGGAATCATCACTTCGAAAATAAGAGTTTCCATTTGCATGGTTTCGATTCGGCGTTTGAGGTTTTCTTTAACTGAATTCTCAAATCCCGAATACGTTTGAACTATATACCATAAACGCTTGTTTTCCATTTGCGCTGCCAATACCTTTTAACTATAGATCCATTTGAAGAGCGGATCAAGGACAAAACCATAAAGCATAAATACAAGGATTAAGAAGATTAAGAAACCGAAAACTCTAGATGAATCTCTAGCAAGATCTTTACCAGTCGGCCAAGATACTTTTCTCATTTCCGCGAAGGAAGGACGAAGTACTGGAATGGCGAGGTAAATAATAACGAGTGAACCAACAAGGATTAAGAACACACCGGTAAAAATACGTTTTAAGTCAGTTTCAAAGAAAAAATCGATAATACCGATATCTGAGTTCCCTAAAATAGCGGTTAAGTTAACTGTACCAAATTTACCAGAAACGATGTAAACACCGTATAAAATTAATACGGGCGATAGAATCGCTAATAACCAGTTCTCAAAAGCATATTCTTTTCTGAGAATTTCCATGACCCGGCTATGTTTTTGATCGGGAGATAATTGGATTTTTTCTTTCTTCACTTTTGCTTTTTTAGCTTTTAATTCCTTAACTTCTTTATCTTTCAGAGCCATAATAACTCCTCCTATTTGCTTTCCTTGTGGATCGTATGCTTTTTGCACTTGTCACAATATTTATTCATTTCAAAACGTTCGGTTCTTCCCGTAGTCTTTTTTACTTCATAATTTCGGGATAAGCATTCTTGACAGATCAATACTGTCTTGTCTTTCATATTTATCAACTCGCTTGCTTTATTAAATGTATCAAAAAAAGCTTCTTTTGTCAACAAAATCATGTGTCTAAATGCAATTTAATCTTTTTGCGAATCCGCTCAATCGCATTATAGACCGTCTTTGCGTCAATCGCTTCGATTTCTGCAATTTCTTTGACATTGTGATTTTGGATGAATCTTCTTTCAAATATCCTTTTTTCTAATTCTGATAAGACATGAATAACTGCCTTAATTTCATCTTCTGAATAATATTCAGTTCTTGATTCGGCGACAGCGTCTCCATAGAGCATTGGTAACTTTTCAATGATGAATTTCATTTTTCTAGACTTAGTGCGAATGGCACTAATCAAATGATGTTCTAAATTCATTTCAAAATAACGAGTAAAAGTTTTCGCTCTCGAATCGTCATATCTTAAAACGGAACGATATAAAACCAATAACCCTTCTTGAAAATAATCATCGAAATCTTCTGTTAGGTTGAACTTAACAATCTTTTTCGCAATGAGATAACGGTACTTATCAATCATCAGTTGCAACGCTTCTTCGTTGCCTTGTTTAATAAAATCGATGATTTCGTAGTCGTTATAGTTGCGAAAAATCAAATTATCAGAGTCCTTTCTTTTTTAAGATTTCAAAGATAATAATTCCAGCACTGACGGAAGCATTCAAACTGTTCACTTTGCCAACCATCGGAATTTTGACCAAATAATCCGCTGTTTCTTTTAAAAGCCTTGAGATTCCTTTGCCTTCACTGCCAATAATGACGCATAATGCAGTGGATACATCAATCTCAGAATAAGTTTTTGTCGCAACCATATCGGTTCCAACAATCCAAAAGTTGAGTTTTTTAAGTTTTTCCACGGTTTGTGCTAAATTCGTGACCTCAACCAAATCCATGTGCTCGAGTGACCCAGAGGCCACTTTTGCGACGGTTCCGGTAATCCCAACACTCCGGTTTTTTGGGATGATGATGGCTTTGATTCCACCAGCTTCAGCACTTCGAATGATTGCGCCTAAGTTATGAGGATCAGTCATGCCATCAAGCATTAAAAAGACCGGTTTTTCGCTAACGGGATATTTATGAACAACTTCCTCTAGCGTTAGTAATTTGTAGTCAGGAACTTCAAATACAATCCCTTGATGATTTCCTGTGAATTTCCCATAAAAATCATTTTTAGATAATACAATGGTTTCAACTTCTTTTTTTTGCACGATTCGTAAAATATCTTCATTGATTCCTTTTTCAAAATAAGCCCGAATAATTGGCTTATCGGTTGTCAATATTTCATGACAAGGATTTTTACCATAAATTAAAATTGACAAATGAACACCTACTCTCATTGTAACATATTTTTAGTGTTCACATTTTGAAAGAAAATGATTTTTTTGTGAGCACTAAACTTCCTTTTGATTCACTATTTCTTCAATGATTTGAATACTTTTTTGAATGATTTCAGCTAAACGATCCGTCCGATTTTCTAAATACAAATACCCAAGCAATGCTTCAAATCCAGTAGATTGATGATAGGTCGCTAAATTCGTATTTTTTGGTTTCCGGTTCGCGACCGCATTTCTTCCGCGTTTGAATTGTTCAATTTCAATTTCTGATAATTCACCATCCAGTAATTTTTCCATGACTTTCGCTTGTCCGGTTGCGCTTGTATAACGGATTGCCTGTTGATGCAAATCATTGACTTTTGTCAATTTTTTTGTTAGTAAATACTTTCTGACTTCCAGTTCATATAAAGCGTCCCCTAAATAAGCAAGGGCTAACCCATTTGGCAACACCATTATATAAGACCTTTCGAAACAAGAATTTGTCGCAATTCATCAGCGAGTTCAAAATTCTTATCAATTCTTGCTTTTTCCCAGTCTTTGATTAAGGATTTATTTTCATTCGATAATCTCTCAAGTTTAAAATCGAGACCAAGAATGAATAACATTTGCTCGACCGATTTGTTTGCTTGGCTTAACCACTCATAATCAGGCTTTTGACGCAGTTTTTGATTGATTGCTTTCATCAGTTGGTTGAGCGCAGTTAATGCATTTGGTGTGTTAAAATCCGCCTCCATTGACGCTTCAAAATATTGATTCGTTTCGATGATGTCTGAGGCGGTTATTGTAATAGCATCCTGCAATTGGTCATTCAAATCGAGTAAACGATAGAGTTGTTCAACGCTTTTCTGAACTTTTTGCCATTCCTTCACAAAAACATCGAGTGCTTCAGGGCTATAATTAAGAGGACTACGGTAATGGGTTGAGAGTAAAAACATTCTAAATGCAAGTTTATTCACATTCAAATCTTTTACAAATACGACGTTACCAACACTTTTACTCATCTTTTCGCCTTCAAGATTCAGACGACCATTATGCATCCAGTACCTTGCGACTGTATGATGATTTTTCGCAATTGATTGAGCAATTTCGTTTTCGTGGTGTGGGAACATCAAATCAGTTCCACCCCCATGAATATCAATCTCTTCTCCGAAAATGTCTTCAATCATGGCGACGCATTCGGTATGCCACCCCGGACGTCCCTCTGAAAAATTCGTGTGCCAATGAATGCCTTCAGTGGTTCTTTTCCATAAAGTAAAATCTAAGGGGCTTTCCTTTTTTTCATTGATTTCAACACGAGATCCTGCAATTAAATCATCTAATTTTCGATTGGATAGATGTCCATATTCTTTTAATTTTGCGACTCGGAAATAGACATCGCCATCCATTTCATACGCATACCCGATGTCAATGAGTTCTTGGATATAATCAATGATTTTTGGCATGTATTCAGTGACCTTTGGTTTAATATAATCAGTGCGGCTGTTCAGTGATGCAACATCATTCAAAAAGGCTTTGATATATTTCTCGCTAATCGTTTTTTCATCGACACCTTCATCGATGGCTTTTTGAATAATTTTATCATCAACGTCCGTAAAATTAGAAGCAAATTTGACCTTCATACTTTTTGATTCAAAATAACGTCTGACCGTGTCAAAAACAACAACGGGACGGGCGTTGCCGATATGAATATAATTATAAACCGTCGGTCCGCAGACATACATAGAAACAACGCCTTTGTGTCTTGGAACGAAGGTTTCAAGTTGATTGGTATACGAATTGAAGATTTTCATGGTGAACACATCCTTTTCACTAAACAATTATATAAGATTATCGATTTTTTTACAATCGCGAACATGATAAATTGGTAAGTTTATCAATAAAACAAGATTGAAGAATTCTTCATTTTCGGTCAAAAAAAAGACCCTTACGAGAAGTGTCTTTCTTTTGGTTTTTTTTCGCTAAGATTAAAGTTTTACGATATTTGCAGCTTGTGGTCCACGAGCGCCGTTCGTAACGTCAAATGAAACCTTTTGTCCGTTTTCGAGGGCCTTGTAGCCGTCGCCTTGGATAGCTGAGTAATGAGCGAAAATGTCTTTGCCATCTTCACCAGTGATGAATCCGTAACCTTTTTCTGCGTTAAACCATTTTACTGTGCCGTTCATGTGTTAATTGTGTTTCTCCTTAAATTTATATTTTGATGCTGTATCCATTATACATCGATAACTTTTAAATTGCAAGTTTTTATTGACTAAATGTTTTTTTGGCGTATCTCCGCGGTTATATACACTTAATCTTCTTCTGAATCGTCTTCAGATAGTAACGCTTGATCTTGATAATTTAATATTTTATCGGTTGAAATTTTATTGAATTTCGTCGATATTTTTTCGACTCGATAATTAACATCGGTCGATTGTTTTGTTAGTTTTTGAATATTTTCATGTAATTTTGCCCACTCAAGATCAAACTTAGTGAATTCTTTTTTGAGCATACCGAGTTCATCTTTAATCTGTTCTGAGTATTTAGAACGTTCGTAATCAATTCTGATTGCTAAGAAGGATGAAAGCAATGGAATGAGTGTGGTCGGTGAAACGATTGTGACCTTCTTATTTGCGGAATATTCAATGACATTTGGAAGTTTTGAGTGAAGTAAGGATAACACACCATCGCTGGCAACAAACATTAAAGCAAAATCGACAGTAACACCTTCAATAATATATTTTGAAGAAATTTCTGTAATTCTTTTTTTAACATCTGCACCAAATGCAGAAATGATTTTCTCTTCTTCCTCTTTGGTCAGCTGCTTGTTATCAAATAGTTTGGCATACTCAGAAAACGGAAACTTTGAGTCGATGGCGATAACGCCATAGGGTTCGGGCATCTTGATGACGGCGTCAGCGCGAACTTTCTCATTTTTTCCCGACGCTTCTTTGATTGTTTTTTGCAATTCATAAAGTTTGTTATTATCACCGAACACACTGAAAAGTAATTGATTTAATTGATATTCGCCGAATGATCCTCGAGTTTGATTGTTCGTCAGTATTTGTTGTAACCCCATCATTTCCGAAGATAATGATTCAATGTTTTTTTGAGCTTCGTCAATCACTTTGATTCGTTCGGCGATTTGAACGAAGGTTTTATTGGTGTCGACAAATCCTGTCTTTAAACGTTCTTCGACTTTCTCATTAATATTGGACATTTGTTTTTCAATCGTTTCAGTTAATTTCGAAAAATCAGTATTTAATTTCGTCGATATTTTTTCTTGGAAGTAGCCGAGTTCGTTATTGACGTTCAAACGAAAATTCGCGATATCTGTCGTCGATTTCTCGTTATTTTCACTGAGTTTTAAATTGACCTTATCATTAAACGCCATGATTGATTCAGCAATAGACTGGTTCACCGCAATTCGCAGTTCAGTAATATTCTTTGAGATTTCTTTATCAAGAAGGATAAATTCATCATGATTATCTTGTGGTTTGTCCTTGCGAAAATGGAAAACAATATTCATTACAATTAATATGACAAGCAAAAGAGCAATAACGGCGGTTATTATTTCTAAATACATAACATCATCTCCTTAAAATATCGGACTGAATAAATTGATAAGACCTTGGGCAAGTTTTACAAATAGGCTTCGTTTATTCCATGTTTTTAGATTAATCTTGATGGATTTATCGATGTCCTCATTAAAACTGTTTACAACATCTTTTGTTGCATCATTTGAAAAGATTGCAGTCACTTCAAAGTTTAAGTGGAAACTTCGAGGATCAAAGTTGACAGATCCAAGCGAACAAATTTGGTCATCAATGACTAAAATCTTAGAATGAACGAAGTGATCTTTATACTCATATATTTCGACCCCATACGTTAATAAGGCTTCATAATACGACCTTGTTGCGAACCCTGCGGTTTTCGTATCTGATAATCCAGGAACGAGAATTTGAACTAAAACTCCGCTTTGAACTGCGATTTTAATCGCAAGCATCATTTCAGGTTCAATAATCAAATAGGGGGTTACTATCTTGATTGATTTTGTTGCGTGGTTGATCATCTTCAAATAAATATCTTTAATTAGACCGTTTTCGAAATCCGGTCCTGATTCCACTACAGTAAAGAGTCCTTTGAACAATTCTATCGATTTATCGAGCGGTTTTTCTAAAACCTTGCCAAATACATAATACCAGTCTTTGACAAAAACATTTTGGATACTAGTCACGCCGTTCCCTTTGATAAGAACATGGGAATCGCGCCAAAACCCGAATTTCTTCGATAAGTGGTTGTATTCATCCGCGAGATTCATCCCTCCGACAAAGCCAACTTTTCCATCAATGACAATCGCTTTTCGATGATTGCGGAAATTGACATTTGTATTTAAAAGTGATATTTCTTGGGGATCAAATACCGCCACTTTTACACCGGATGCCTTTAATTCTTTAATATATTTTCTTTGGAGGTGTTTCTCAGAACCGAAATGATCATAGAGTAAATAAACATCGAGTCCTTCCTTCGCTTTTTCTTTTAAAACATCCATGACAATTCTTCCGGTTGTATCCGTTTTAACAATATAAAATTCCATCATGATATAATCTTTTGCTAGTTTCATTTCTTCAATGAGTCTTGGAAAGAATACATCTCCATTGTTTAAAAGTTCAACGTAAGTGTCATCTTCATAAACCGAACGACCGGTAATAGAATTGATAAATTTAAAGATTGACCCAATTTCAAAATCATCTAGATTGGGTTTGGTTTGTTCCTCATATTTTAAAAATCCTTTATTTGCAATCATTGGCCTCGTTCTTTCAAGTTTCTTCGTTCTAAAATCGCGGGCAAAGATAAAATAAAGAACAATACCGATTAATGGATTAAAAAGCATCAACAAAATCCAATGCGATTTTTTATAGGCGTAAGTTTGTTTAAAAAGAATTCTTAAGGTAATGAATACCGCAAGCAGTCCCATCACAATTTCAAGAATTAAGACAAAAATTCCGCTAGGAAATATATTTCGTATGCTCGAAAAGTTCATATATTGCACAACGACAACGGTGTAAATGAACAAAACGGCAATGACCATGGCAATGACTAAAAAAATCCGTTTCATAAAGTGCCTCCGAAAATATCTTCACTAGTATGATACCACAAATTCAGCTTTCTGTTAAATGAATAAGTGAAAGGAATCGTTAAATATCCAAGAAAAAAATCAAAATCGGTTGTGACACCAAATTTTGATTTTTTGTTTGTTTTGATATGCCTTATTCAACGATGATTGCATCACGATAAAAACGTCTAACAGAATCGAGTGCACTTAAGCAATTTTCTTCGTTAGGATAAGTTTCACCCGCTAAGAGCAGTGCTTTATTCGATGCATAGAGTTTAAATTGGTACCGTCCTACTTTGTCTTTCATCACTCTGAATGAACCCGCTTCAATCGCGTTTTTAACAACTTCTAATCCTTGAAAAGCGGAAGATTTAGAACTATAAGCGCTTGATTCAAATAAAACTTCTCCGTTCGATGCTTTTAAACGGAATAAAGTTTCACCATTGGTTTCTTCAAACTCGAATCTACCGTTTTGAGCGGGTTCGATGGGAGTTAATTCGACGAGTTCTTCACGCATTTCATCGGGGTCAATTGCCTCAAGATTTATTATTTTTTCATTGGTATAGAATTTTTTGACCGATTCAGCTGCGGATTGTGCTCGCGCAATCGATTCATAGAATTCACCTTGAGCAATTAATCTCGCTTTGTTTGCTGTATAGAGCAAGAATTGGGTGAAGTCACT
>DIJY01000045.1:0-6105 GCA_002421405.1 Caryophanales bacterium UBA5632
GAGATAATGTCGATGGTAAATTAGGTGATAATACAACAAGCGATACTTTGACGCCGCTTGAGATTACATTCATTAATACAAGTCCGACTTTATTAAAAAGTGAAAATCTTAATCTAAATGAAGTTTTTTACTTGTACACTCCAGAAATGGAAGGTTTCATCTTTGAGGGTTGGTTTGAAGATCAAGGATTAAGTATTCCATTTGGATCAACCGTTTTAAACCCCACAAGTAATCTTTCATTATATGGCGAGTGGATTCTTGAAGATTAGTTACTTCTTGATTTTTATCGATAATAATTAATTGAGGTATTGAGATGATTGAATTGACTGAAGCATTACCGTTTGCCAAAAAAGCAAACGAAAGTTTAAAAGGACTAGAAATTATCAATGCAGAAGTCTTAAAATTTCCGCATAAATTTGCTTGGTTTAATCATGAGAATGATTTGTTTAAGAATAAATTAATGAACCGACAAATTGTTGAAGTTACATCAAGTGCGCATTTTATAAGGTTTATCCTTGATAATCAAAATGAACTTGCGATTAGCGAAGACGTTAGCTTCACTTACGCCAATCAATTATCCAATAAGACGAAGCATCAATTAAAATTGGATTTGTCAAATGGATACTCACTCATATTTCAAATCAAATTATATGGTTTCGTTTTATTAGGCACCAAAGACGAATTAAGTGAACAACAACATTATTACCGTAAAGCAATTGAAGCTATTTCGCCTTTGGATGATCGATTTACCTTCGAATATTTTAAAGAAAGAACGATGCTTGATTCAAAAAAAGGATCATTGAAACAAGCTCTCGCAACTGAGCAGCATATACCCGGCTTTGGTAATGGGCTGTTACAAGATGTATTATTTCATGCTAAAATGAGTCCAAAAAGAAAAATCAGTCTTTTAACCGAAGAAGATAATAAAAATCTCTATCAAAAATTGATAGAGAAAATAACCGAAATTGTTACCAAAGGTGGAAGAGATTTACAAATTGATATGTTTGGTGAACGTGGGGGATATACAACACTGATGACCTCCGCAAGAGATACCTGTCCAATCTGCCATCAACCATTGTCGAAAGAAGCTTATTTAGGCGGGAAAGTCATTTATTGTCCTTTTTGCCAAATTGAATAAAGAAATAAAAGAAATTCCCACATATCAATGGAATTCCTTTTTTTGTTATCGAGTTGACTGTTTGTTTTTATACTTCCAACTGATGAAGTATAAAATGCTTATGATGATTCCAGGAATAACGATAGGAAGAACAAATCTTGTATATAAAAAGCCTTTATTAACCCATAACAATATCAATAAAAACATCGATGCTAAAAAGAATGTGATTGACGGAATCCATTCTTTTTTCCATCCGACGATGATAGAAATGAGTAAAATAAGCATCGGGATGTTATGAATTAGAAATCCAAAAGCAAGGTTAATGAATGTGTCTTCAATTTCAAAAACATCAAATGAGAACATCAATAATATTATTAGTATTGCAAGGGATAAAATTCTGCCTAGCCAATAGAAGAAAGTATACAGTTTATTGTTCATATCACTACCACCTTTCAATTCCATTATAATACTTTTAAATTGATTATATACAATAATATACACAGATAAAGATAGTCCAAACATGAAAATTATGATATATTATTATTAACGAGCATGGGAGGAACATAATAATGAAAAAATCTAGAATTGATAAACAACAAAACATTTTACTGTTTTTTATCAAACCATTAGTCTATCCGTGGATGTGGCTTGATGCAAAAAGAATTATAAAACGAGATCCATCCGTTGATTTTAATCGTAAGGAACCTTATATCATGCTAGCGAATCATACATTCCTATTTGATGTCGTTCATGTTCCATTACGGTTTAGAAAAGTGCCTTTTATCATTGCTTCACAAACGTTGTTTACCAAACAACCTTCAAAATTTTTTGTTTCGCAAATTGCACATGTTATTCCAAAATCAAAAGGAAAAAGTGATATTACAACAATCAAAAATATCTTCAATGCCGTTAAAAAAGGTTATCCCATTTTAATCTTTCCAGAAGGGGATACTACTTTTTATGGTGAAACGGGATATGTTGAAGACTCAACAATGAAACTCATTAAGAAACTCAATCTCGACGTTATTATCTGTAATGTTAAAGGCGGTTATTTATCGAAACCACGATGGGCTACTGGTAAACGGAAACGCCGTCAAATAGAGTTAAACTACAATTTAGAAATAACAAAAGAAAAACTTCAAACTCTAACGAGTGAAGAGATTGGAGTGATCCTAAACAAAGCACTCTATCATAACGATTATGAGTATCAAAGACAAGTGATGATTCCTCATCCTGGAAAGAAACTAGCAGAAGGTTTAGAAAACGTCGTTTATGTTTGCCCTCACTGTGAAGCTATCAATTCAATCCAAACAAATGGCAACAAGATTATCTGTTCAAATTGTCATAAAGAAGGCTACATTGATGAATTTGGATTCATTCGCGATTTCGTTTTTGATAATTTGATTGAATGGGATCAGTTTCAAAGAAAGTTTACTGAGCAGTTAAAAAAGTCAATTATTTCTAGTGATGCTACCCTATCTTATATGAATATGGATGATGACTCCCAAAAAGAAGTAGGTCAAATTCATATTGAGTATCGCGATAATCATTTATATTTATCGGGAGCAATCACCGAAACGATTCCGGTTCAAGAAACCAACAATACAACAATTACTTTAAGAAGAGACCTGGGATTTATTTATGATAATCGTCATTTTATTTGCAAACTTGAACATTTCAATGCTGCATTTTTAAGAGTCATGCAAGACAAATATTAATTTATAAATTGGTTTTTCAAGCATCTGATATTTTTTATCAGGTGTTTTTTTAAATATAATATTTATTTTTTCTCATCATCTTGAATCCTATAATAACAATGTTATAATGAATTTAGAAAATCAAATATACTATTTGGGAGGAAGACGATGAAAAAAGCAATCGTTTTTTTGTCATTCATATTGAGTTTATCAATGGTGCTATTAGCCTGCGATAAAACAAGTGAAGCAACAACGACATCAAATTTACCGGCAACGACAACTTCGGGTTTTATGACAACGACGACTTATACGAATACAACAATACCGACGACGACTGAGGTTATTGAAACAACCAATAATATCATTAGTTATCAAGTTGATTTCGATACAAATGGCGGAAATCAGATTGATTCCATGGAAGCAGAAAGAGGCTATCCCATTCTTTTACCTGTTCCTCATAAAATCGGGTATACTTTTTTAGGATGGTATACTAGTGAAGATCCTTTTTTCTATGAATTTACTTTATTTAACCAAGTTGTAGCTGACATGACGCTTTACGCAAAATGGGAGATAAATCTGTATTCCTTATCGTTTGATACGCAAGGGGGAGATAGCTTGGCAACAAAATCCATTGAGTTCAATGATGATATTGTGCTTTCTTCTCCGACTCGAATCGGGCATACATTTATCGGTTGGTATGAAGATGATGAATATACAAAGCCGTTTGATTTAGAAGTTATGCCAGCAAACAATTTTACACTTTATGCAAAGTGGAGTACCAATACTTATAAATTGACTTATCATTATGATTATCCTGTTGATGCGGAAGTATCATTTAGCCTTGTTGGAATGGGTTATTCACACACAATTGCTGTCGTCATCGGCGGGAAAGTTTTTGCGTGGGGTAGTAATTATGCAGGTCAACTCGGAGATGGAACGACAGAGAAACGGAATTTTCCAGTTGATATCACGGATAATATTCCATTGCTTGAATCTGAATATATTACTAAAATTGAATGTGGGGCGTATTATACGTTACTTCTTACGAATCAATCACGTCTACTTGGATTTGGTAGCAATTCAAGTTTTCAATTAGCAATGACCTCAGGTTCAAATTCTACGTTACCCATTGACATGACTGACGCATTCTCTCTCGTAGGAGAAGAAACGATTGTTGATGTTGTTGCAGGCGATTATTTCAATATTTTATTAACTTCAAATGGTCGAGTCTTAACTTGGGGTAGTAATTCTAATGGAGAATTAGGCATCGGGACTGCTATTTCAGACCAACTGGTTCATGATATTACAGATCGTTTTAATCTTGATCCACTGGATTCAATTGTCAAGATTGGATCGGGTAAAAACTTTGGAGTTGTGATTTCGGAAAACAAAAGAGTTTTCACATGGGGTTTTAATTATCATGGACAATTGGGTGATGGATCAACGATAAATCGGTTAGCACCCGTTGAAATTACAGCTTCATTGTCACTCAATATTGGTGAAACAATTTCAATTATTAGTGCTTCTCATGATTTTATACATGTCGTTACAAATAATGGACGAATTTTTGCCTGGGGTCTTAATAGTAATGGTTTCTATGGAAATGGAACGAATACAAGTAGTTTAGTTCCATTATTAATTAATCCCGACTTTGACTTAGGCGTCGGTGAAAAAATCAACTATATGTCATCGGGATATAATTACGTTTTTGCGATTAGTTCTCAGTATCGTGTTTTTGTTTGGGGTGTCAATTACTACAATGAATTTGGTATTGATGAACCTGCGTCCTCAAATACACCAATCGAAATAACTGAAGTATTAGATAATCGTTTACATTTTCCAATCATTGAGCTTGCGACAGGAGGAAATGCAACGATCTTCTTGTCTTCTTATGGTACTTTAGCAACTGCTGGCAATGCAACATACGGTCAATTAGGTGATTTAGATGTTTCTATCTTGCATACACCAACAATCTATGTGACTGAGACCTATAACTTGCTTTATAATGAATTGATTAATCATCCACTTATTTCATTTGATGATTTTGTATTTGATGGTTGGTTTGTTGATTCAGAACACATTCTTCTAAGTGATTATCTCAATATGCCAGCAACTGATATTGATTTATATGGCACCTTTATAAGAGACGATTCATAGTCAATAATAGATTCTATCAATACCGATCAACTCGATCGGTATTTTTTTGTTTATGATTTATATTTTAACACCCTATATAACTAATTGATCGATATAATACGGCTTATTTATCACTCTATTGGGGGTAAAAACAGGGTTTGTCTATTGATCTAAAGGAAATTAGTTAATTTTTCATTAATATTCGTGTATAATAAGTTTGTTCATATTTTTATATCGAGGTTGAAACATGAAAAAAACATTACTACTAGTTTTAATAATCTTACTAATGACGCTTTCAGCGTGCGGAAAGGAAACAACAACATTGAACACAAATAACAATACTAATCCCATCGTCACCATCACGGTAAAGGGATACAGTGAACCAATGGTATTAGAGCTGTATTATGACATCGCTCCCAATACGGTTCGGAATTTCATTCATCTTGCAAATGATAAATTTTATAACGGATCAACATTCCATCGCGTGATTGAAGGGTTCATGATTCAAGGCGGAATGGGAAGCACTAACACTTGTACTATCGCAGGAGAATTTTCAAGCAACGGATTTGTGAATAACTTACAACATGACCGCGGTGTCATTTCAATGGCGAGAACCACTGTGAAGAATTCTGCGACGAGTCAATTCTTTATCATGCATCAAAACAGTCCTCATCTCGACGGACTATACGCCGCTTTTGGCAAACTCATCAGTGGGTTTGATACACTCGATGCGATTGCATCAGTCAATACGAATTCTCAAGACAAACCAATTAGTGACGTCAAAATCACTTCAATCACCGTTGATACGAAGGGTATCACTTACGACGCACCGACCTGTTACGGCAACTAATTTTCTATCAAATCAAACGGAATTGCAGTAATAACTGTAGTTCCGTTTTTTCATTTGATTATATCAAATGGTAAAATATTTAAAAATAGGTATTGTGTGACAAATAGTACTGTGTTATAATTGGTTGTGAAAAGGGGTGAGAACAGATGAATGCACAATTCAAACGTGGAATCATTGAACTTTGTGTTTTGTCAACGTTGGTCGAAAAAGATACGTATGGATATCAGATAATTAGTGATCTTTCACAATTCATCGATGTCAACGAAAACACGATTTATCCCATTTTAAGACGACTGACGAATGAA
>DIJY01000045.1:6189-11845 GCA_002421405.1 Caryophanales bacterium UBA5632
TGGGACTCGTTCATAGGCGGAGTCTATCATATTATTAATCAAGGAGGAAAAAAATATGAAGAAATTCTTAGAAGATTTAAAGAACGAATTAATTAAACAAAACATGCTCGAATCCGATATCAACGAAATTATCGTTGATCATGAGGAAATGATTCAAAATGCAACCTTAGAAGGGTTAACTGAAAACGAAATGAAGAAAAGATTTGGAGATCCAGTTGAACTCGCAAGTGAACTCGCAAGTTTTTCAAACCGTCAATCCGAACCATTTGAAATTCCGGAAGGTTATCAACTTTGGAAAAGTTTTCCATTGTTTGAATCAGAAATTAAAATTAAGATTGCACTTGTTTCAGAAGATATTCGCATTTCGGCCTCTAAAGACGAACAAATTCATGTCTATTACTCTGGTAAAGGCGATATCACCAAATATAATTGTACTTATAACACAGGTGATTTTCTTTTAGAAGCCCCGAAATCTTCCGGATTCATTTTCATGAAATTAAGACAAGATGATATTGATTTCATCGTTGAAATTCCATCAAATATCACCGTATCAAACTTCAATTTTAATGCAGTGAGTAGTGATTTCTATTACGCTAATTTCAATTCCAAAACATTTATTCTGTCAACAACGAGCGGTGACGTTGAAATAAAAAATGTTAAATTAAATCAAGCTAAATGGAATTCAGTTAGTGGAGATTTACTCGTAACAGATGCTAGAATTGAAAATTTAATTTCATCACAAGTCAGCGGTGATATGCATATGAAAAATGTGTATGTTGTAAAAGAAATGAAACTTAATACTGTCAGTGGTGATATCTTTATCGAAGATTCTGTCTGTGATGAATGTTCGCTTCATTCTGTCAGTGGCGATATCACTGGGAATGAATTCTATCCTGCTCGCGTCGGATTAAAATCGGTGAGTGGCGATATAACAATCAAAAATATGAATCATACTGGCATCGAAATTGTCGGAAAGAGCACCGTATCAGGAGAAATCAATATTCAAGTATAAACGAAAAGCCATTCAGAGTTTAACTCACTCTCAATGGCTTTTTCTTATGTACTTAAAAATAAATACCTTCTTTTGCATCTATATTGCGTTATTTTCATATAAACGGTATAATAGAAACAAAAGGAGGATTCTATCATGGAAGATTTAAAGAATAAGAAAAAACCAAAATTGACCAATGCAGTTGGTGCTCCCGTCGCTGACAACGAAGACATTTTAACCGTCGGGCCTCGAGGACCGGTTTTATTGCAAGATGTTTGGTATTTAGAGAAATTGGGGAATTTTAACCGTGAAGTTATTCCTGAAAGAAGGATGCACGCAAAAGGCAGTGGAGCTTTCGGTACTTTTACAGTCACTCACGATATCACAAAATATACAAAAGCAATTCTATTCAATCAAATTGGTAAAAAAACGGATGTTTTTGTTCGCTTCTCTACGGTAGCTGGTGAAAGAGGCGCTGCAGACGCTGAAAGAGATATTCGCGGATTTGCAATGAAGTATTATACTGAAGAAGGAAACTGGGATTTAGTGGGAAATAATACACCCGTCTTTTTCATTCGTGATCCACTGCGGTTTCCCGATTTAAATAAAGCAATAAAACGTGATCCTAAAACCAACCTAAGAAGTGCAACAAACAATTGGGATTTTTGGTCAAGTTTACCTGAAGCACTGCATCAAGTGACCATTACAATGGGTGATCGGGGAATACCAATGAGTTTTCGTCATATGAATGGGTTTGGTAGTCATACCTATAGTTTCATTAATACCAAGAACGAGAGGTACTGGGTCAAATTTCATTTCAAAACGATGCAAGGAATTCAATATTTAACGGATGAGGAGGCCGCGAAAGTCATCGCACATAACCGCGAAAGTAATCAACAGGATCTTTTTGAGGCGATTGACCGAAAAGACTATCCAAAATGGGAGCTTTCAATTCAAATTATGCCTGAAAAAGATGCTCAAAAAATGCCTTATAATCCATTTGATTTAACCAAAGTTTGGTATAAATCAGATTATCCACTCATTAAAGTGGGAATCCTTGAATTAAACCGAAACCCAGAGAATTATTTTCAAGATGTTGAACAAGCCGCATTTAATCCAGCTAATATCGTGCCAGGTATAGGTTTTTCACCTGACAAAATGTTACAAGGAAGGCTTTTCGCCTATGGTGACGCTCAAAGGTATCGTTTGGGGGTCAACCATCATCAAATACCAGTCAACGCAGCAAAGGTACCAGTGAACAGTAATCATCGAGATGGTGCAATGCGCCTGGATGGAAATTATGGCGGCAGAATCCATTATTTCCCCAATAGTTTCGAGGAGTGGCAAGACTCAAAAGAACTTCATGAACCGCCACTTGAAACCAGTGGAACTATTGCTAATTGGGATTTTGATAAGGATGATTTTGATTACTATACACAACCCGGAAAATTATTTAGATTAATGCCGAAAGACGAGCAACAAAGGCTTTTTGAAAATACAGCAAGAAACATGGAAGGTGTGCCAGAGTTTATCAAAATTCGACACATTAAACATTGTTTTTTAGCGGATAAAGCATATGGAACCGGCGTTGCGAAAGCGATGAATATTTCATTAGATGTTATCAAAGAAATACCAAATAAATAACAATTAACCATCACAATTGTGATGGTTTTTGCATTATTGTTATAAATATTTTCTGTCAATATGAAAAATGTATTATCTCATCATTCTCAGAGTTTTATAATATCTTTACGTTCTATACATTTTAATGTATAATAAAATAGCATTGTTTGAACAACGAAGTAATTTAATGAATTCAATTTCAAAAATAGAAAGTAGTCTGAATTGCGATGATTAAGTTAGTGACTTATATTAAACGCCGTTACAACGAAATCAAAGAATTACGAAATCGAAATGACGTTGAACATTACGATGTCATAATGGGATTCGTTTCATCATTTCTCATTGTCATCCTTGAACTCGTTTCATTTTTTTTCGTTGACGCCTCGCAAATAAGAAACAGTTATGTTTACTTGTTTTCGGGTATCTGGATGATGATGCAAACAATCATCTTTTTTTCAGTCATGAATTCCGGTTTTAAAACCGAGTCAAAATTTTTAAAACTCTTAATGTTTTTACATCCTTTTATGATTATTGCCATTGGCATCGCTGTTACTTTTAACTTTCAAGGTTATTCTAACCAAATCTATTCTTTTTTAATCGCTGTTTTTGCAGTCTCACTTATCCAAATGTATCCACTCAAAAAAAGAATTGCACTTTTTATTCTTGCGCCGCTATGCTTTAATATAGCAATCTATCTAGCTCATGGATTGACACCTTTGTTTTATGAAAATCTACGTATCAGTTTAATGATGTCCTTAGTCGGTTATGTTTACACAACGGTTCAATTCAATACAGATACGAAAAGAAGAGCATTATTGATGCAACTTGAACGCAATAACTTGCAACAAAAGGAATCAATCACCGAAATAAGAGATGCCTATTCTCATTTAGATCAAGCTCACAAAATTACTGAAGGAATGATGCGTATCACCACCGAAATCTTGGAAAATGACCAATTTGACGATGTTTTGCAAATGATTCTAGAAGAAGCCATCAAAGTTGTTCCAAAGGCACAAGCCGGCAGTATTTTAATCTATAATGGTGACGTGATGGAATATCGAGCTGCCTTTGGTTATTCGCTGAAAAATCTTCAAAAAATAACATTAAGAATCGAAGACCTTTTCCAATCTCAATTTGAAGATATGTATCAGCCTGAAATCATTCAAGATTTAAAGGTTTTTGATGAGGCACACGTCAATGATGAAACCGTTAAAAAACTTCATGAAGAAGGCGCACTCATTGCAAAATCCATCTTAACCTGTTCGTTTAAACACAATAATCAATTTTATGGGTCTATCAATCTTGATAATTTTGAATCAAGAACGATTTATGATGATTCCGATAAAAGAATGATTAAACATCTCGCAAAACAAATTGAAATTACAATCGCGATTCATAAACTATATGGAAAAGCGGTCACACAAACAAGGTACGATGTATTAACTCAAGCCGTTTCAAGACGATATCACCAAGAACTTCTCGAAAAACGATTTGAAGAAGCGAAAAAAACGCGAAGTCCTTTTGTTATTTGTTCGATTGATTTAAATAATCTTAAACAGATTAATGACAAATATGGACATAATGCAGGAGATGAAGCTTTGAGATATTTTTCATCAGTATTTCGCAAACTTAAGGAACAAGACGTCATATTTTCAAGATTAGGCGGCGATGAGTTCATGTTAGTTTATCCTGATATGGAAGGAAATGAAGTTAAAGACAAAATTCAAAGTATTCGTATCTTTTTATCAGAAAATCCAATGATTATCAATCACGAAAAAATCATCATTACATTTGGTTGCGGCATTGCAACATATCCTTATGATTCTGATGTGTTAGAAGATTTAGTCAATTTATCAGATCAAAGGATGTATGAGAATAAAGCGTTGATAAAACAACAAAATTAAAATTGTTAATGATATCGTGAGAGGGGTTAGAAGATGCCTCATAAGATAGATAATGTATCTTGGATTATTCTATCGTTTATTTCGGGATCGCTGATTTTGGGAATTGGCAATTATGTTCAATACCGATTTCAAAAGGTTAAATACCTTAAAAACTGGGCCCTTTTTTGGTTTGCGATTTTAGCAGCATATGTCAATCTTTATTTCTTCAATCAAAATCAATCTTTATTATTACTCTCGAACTTTTATGTTTTCATTATAATTTCTGGAATGCTTTTCATGCACGCATCACGCAGATTCTTCGATTTGAAGATTCCTAAATGGCTAATTCTTATTGATATATTACTATTTATCCTTGTGACGATTATTGGACAAACTGATTTGAATATCATTATTAAATTATATGCCGTTTATGGTACTTTTGCTTCTTATATAATTGCTTCAAGTGTTATCTTCATTGTTAAAGATTGGAAACACAGTCAATTCACTGTCATCATGATGTTATGCCTTGGACTTATTAATTTGTTATATCCCTTTTTCTATCAAACTTTCTTTTACATAACTTGGGGCTATTTATTTACATCATTATCTGGAACAGGCATGGGCATAGGAATTGTAAGTATGCATTTGATGCGAATCCAACGAAAACACGAAGAACTCAATAAGCAATTGACTTTCTTAAGTTATCATGATGACTTAACTCAACTTCATAATCGAGCTTATATGGAAGTTAAATTCAAAGAGTTAGAAAAAGATCAATATATACCTGTATCAATTATCATTGCGGATCTCAATAATTTAAAGATGATTAATGACACCATTGGACATCGTTACGGTGATGAAATGTTATCAACTGCAGCGAACATCATCAATTCCTTAAGAAAGAAGAATGATGAAGTGGTTCGTTACGGTGGTGATGAATTTGTTATTATTTCACCCAATACTACCGAGGGTGAAACGAAACAATTAATGGAAACAATCCGAACAAATTGTATGAACACATTGATTCAAGGATATCCGATTTCAATTGCGGTTGGATATGAAATCAAAACAACTGTTGATCAAACGTTAATCGAAACCTTTGATCAAGCAGAAAAATGGATGTATAAGACAAAAAAAGAATTCCATAATGAAAAATAAA
>DIJY01000086.1 GCA_002421405.1 Caryophanales bacterium UBA5632
TCAGCCATTATGGTGGCACTTATCATCTCGACTGTTTTAGGAGCATTAATTCCATTGATTATGAATAAATTTAAAATCGACCCAGCAGTTGCCTCGGGTCCGTTTATTACCACCTTAAGTGACATTGTTACATTGACACTGTATTATTCCATCAGTTTGGCAATTTTATTGCCTTATTATATTTAAGAGAGAGGTTCATTATGAAACTAAACGGAAAACAAAAAAGCTATTTACGCGGTTTAGCTCAAACCATTAAACCGATGTTTCAAATTGGAAAAGAAGGATTGACACCAGAAGTTATTACAGCCATCATGAATTACATCACTAAGAACGAGTTAGGGAAAATAAACATTCTTGATACCTGCCCAGAAACCAAAGAAGAAATAGCATCGAAAATTGATGAAATTGGTTTGCAAGTTGTTCAAGTTATTGGCAACAATTTTGTTATATACAAGCGCAACAATAAAAAAGAAGATGGAATTCGGTTCCCACGATGAAAAAGATTTTACTGACGAATGATGACGGATATAATGCAGAAGGGATTCGAATCCTTTTTGAAAAATTACAAAAATACGGAGAAGTGACGCTCGTCGCCCCACATAATCATATGAGTGGCGCATCTGTCTCAAGAGTTTCGTGGTATGATACTAAAATTCATTTTCATGAAGCAAATATCTATTCTGTCGCAGGTACACCTGCTGATGCGGTCCATTTTGCGCTATTTGGCTTAAAACTTCAACCCGATTTTATCGTTTCAGGCATCAACGATGGGCATAATATTGGCCTTGATACGATTTATTCAGGGACCGTCGGTGCTGCAATGGAAGGTTTAAAAGGTGGTTATAAAGCTGTTGCTTTTAGCGCTGATTTTAAACATTTCGAACCCGTTATCGACGAATTTGATCAGGTCATGGATTATATTTTAAAAAACGATTTAATGTCGACCGATTATATCTTGAATGTCAATTTTGTTTCTAAGAAATATACTAAAAGTTTAGGAATCATGATTACGGATTTAGCTTTTCGCCCATCAAATCAATTTTATGTTGAAAGTGAACAAGGTGTGTTTCGTAACCGAAGATCCTTTATCCCTTATGAGTTTAAACCCCAAACCGATCAATGGGCTGCGGAAAACGGATATACCTCTATCACGCCTCTAAAATTAGGAAATCAAACCGATTTTGGTTTTAGTGAACTCAAAAAGAAGGTTGGTCAAGGTGAATAAAAAAATCCAAATCTGGATTTTTACCGGATTTTATCTGTTAAATTTGATTGCGATTATTTTAGTGATTTGGTTGATTAAACCGAATCCAGCTACGAATATCCTCTTATCATTTTATTTGTTAATCCTAACAGGTTTCTTTTCTTATGCAACCAGTCATTATCGTAAAAAGAAGTAGGTGTGGTTATGAACTTAAAAGCAAATCTTGATACCGTTCGAAGTCATTTTCATGGCCAGACTTTGGTTGCAGCGACAAAATATGTGGATGCGCCGACGATTTTAGAGTTATATGCTCTTGGTGTGGAAGATGTTGGTGAAAATCGCGTCCAAGATTTTATAAGGAAGCAAGATTTATTAACTGATTTACCGATTAAGTGGCATTTTATTGGCCATCTTCAAACGAATAAAGTCAAGACTGTTATTAACCGAATTTCCTACTTGCACTCACTTGATAGTCTCAAACTAGCCAAAGAAATTCAAAAAGAACGAAAAACATCGCTTCCCTGTTTTGTTGAGGTTAAATTGACTGATGAACCGAATAAAACGGGAATTTTGCCTTCAGAGTTGCTTCAATTTGTTCATTCTTTAGTACAATATGATATAATAACGGTAGTCGGATTAATGGGAATGGCAAAAGCCAATGGCTCTGAAAAAGAAATCAAAGATAGTTTTAACTGCTTGCGTTCATTGCGTGATGATGTTACACGTTTAAATCTAGCATACGCACCCTGCAAATGGCTTTCCATGGGAATGTCCGATGATTATCAAATCGCAATCGAATGCGGAGCAACACATCTGCGTCTCGGTTCTATTCTTTATAGAAATGAGGAGTAACTATGAGCTTATTTAACAAGAAAAATAATGAACCTGTTTCTGATATCGGTTTTGATGCTCTTAAATTTTTCAGAGTATCCGATTCTTCCAAAATTTATGAATACGCTGAGGAAGTCATGCATCGTGTTCCGATTGTCATTAATTTATCAGACTGTTTAATAACCGAAGCGAATGAGGTATTATTATTCTTAACCGGCGTTCTTTACGCTTGTGATGGTGAAATTGTTAAAATTCAGGACAAAATCTATTTGTTGGCGCAAAAAAATGATTTGAACGGTCCGACCTTAAAACGATTTATCAGCGAATATAGTTCAAAAAAATAATATGGATTATTTATATTTTATTCTCTATTACGGCTATCTAGCGCTTAGAATCTATTTTTACATTATTTTGATTACCGTAATCCTAAGTTGGACACCCCTTGTGAATACTCGATTTTATCAAATCTTATTAAAAATAACAGGTCCGTACTTGAACATTTTTCGGGGATGGATTGTGATTTCTAACATGGACTTTACCCCAATTCTTGGATTTATTTTATATCAAATTTTACTGAATTATATTGGGAGTCTTCTCTAGTAATACTCGGTTGATTTATCTTGATTTTTACGAGCTTATACGTTATAATATATTGAAATAAAGCGATGATCGGGACAATACAATTCAATTTTGTTTATAGAGACCAAACGGTAGGTGAAAGTTTGGAGAAGATTGAAAATGTTATCCCCCGTGAGTGAACTGACGAATAAAGTAGTTTGTTCCGTAGCCAGCGTTAATGGTTTGAGTGCCGACATTGTCGGAACAAAAGGTGGTACCACGGTTAAAATCGTCCTTTTTGGATGATTTTTTTGTTTTATAGGAGGATTTAAAATGGAAATGAAAAATTATAAAGATACATTATTAATGCCCCAAACCGAATTTCCAATGCGTGGGAATTTAGGACAAAAAGAACCATCTGTCCAAAAAAATTGGGAAGATATGGATTTATATGGCAAGTTGATGAAACAAAATGCCGATAAACCTTTTTTTGTTTTACACGATGGTCCTCCCTATGCCAATGGTTCAATCCATGCCGGAACCGCTCTTAATAAAACATTAAAAGATTTTGTTTTGCGTTTTAAAAATATGAATGGATTTAAGGCCCCTTATATTCCAGGTTGGGATACCCATGGACTGCCCATTGAAAATGCATTATCAAAAGATCGTAAAGTCGATCGAAAATCAATGCCAATCGCTGATTTTCGTAAATTATGCGCTCAATATGCCTTAGAACAAGTTGAGGTCCAAAAACAACAATTCCGCCGTTTAGGAATTTTAGGCGAATGGAATCATCCGTATTTAACACTCGATAAAAGTTTCGAAGCCGCACAAATTCGTCTTTTTGGCGAAATGGTTGAAAAAGGACTGATTTACAAAGGCTTGAAACCGGTCTATTGGTCACCATCTTCTGAATCGGCTTTGGCTGAAGCTGAAATTGAATATTATGATGTCATGAGTCCTTCCATTTATGTGGCGATGCCAATTGTCGATTCAAAGGGTTTATTACCCAAAAATACAGAACTTATAATTTGGACGACAACTCCTTGGACCATTCCGGCTAACTTAGCGATTGCTTTAGGCCCTGATATTGAATACGTCTTAATTAAGTCCGATAATAATCGTCTCTTTGTCATTGCAAACTCACGCTTAGAATCCTTGAAAACAATTTTAGGATGGACAAAAGCAGAAGTTCAAAAAAGTTTCCGTGGGTTTGAACTTGAAGGCATTACCTATAAGCACCCACTCTATGATCGGGTATCACCTGTTATTTTAGGGGACCACGTCACGACCGAAGATGGTACTGGACTTGTCCATACCGCTCCAGGGCATGGAGAAGACGACTTTATCGTTGGTCAAAAATATAATTTAGAAGTATTTTGTCCAGTTGACGAACACGGAAAAATGATGAAATCAGCTGGTGCACGTTTTGAAGGCATGTTCGTTGATGACTGTAATGGCGAAGTCATTAAAGCATTAGAAGAAGTTAACGCGCTTTTATTCTCTGTTAAAATATCACATAGTTATCCCCACGACTGGAGAACAAAAAAACCAGTTATTTTTAGGGCGACGCCTCAATGGTTTGCATCCATTGATAAACTCAAAGGCGATATTATGAGAGCAATCCAAACCGTTAAATGGTATCCAAATTGGGGCGATGTCCGATTAGGAAACATGATTAAAGATCGTGGTTCGTGGTGCATTTCGCGTCAAAGAGCTTGGGGTGTTCCCATTCCAGCATTTTATACCGAAAAAGGAACAACGATTTTAAATAAAGAAGTTATTGACCATGTCGCTTCGATTTTTGCGGAAGAAGGATCCAATGCTTGGTTTGAAAAATCGGCCGCTGAATTGTTACCCAAAGGATTTACCCATCCAGATTCACCGAATAATGTCTTCGTGAAAGAAACAGACATTATGGATGTTTGGTTTGATTCGGGTTCGAGCCATCATGGCGCAATGATTGAACGTGGATTACCTTATCCCGCTGATTTATATTTAGAAGGATCAGATCAATACCGCGGCTGGTTCAATAGTTCTTTAACGACTGGTATCGCGACGATGAATCAAAGCCCTTATAAAACGTTGGTTTCTCATGGCTTTATCACCGATGGCGAAGGCCGGAAAATGTCAAAATCACTCGGTAACGTGGTAGACCCTAATAAAATTGCGAATACCCTTGGAGCTGACATTTTCCGCTTATGGGTTTCAAGCGTTGATTATCAATCCGATGTTCGTCTATCCGATGACTTGCTGAATCAAGTCTCGGAAACTTACCGAAAAATAAGAAATACTTTAAAATTCTTACTTGGGAATATCGCTGACTTTGATTTCCATCACGATATGGTTCCTTATCATGAAATGGGAGATATCGACCGGTATATCCTGAAAAAACTAGATCACCTCATTGAAGATGTCATTGCTGCCTATGATGACTTTCGTTTCGATGATGTCTACCGTAAAACAGCGAACTTTGTAACGTTCACAAGTGCATTTTATCTTGATTTTACAAAGGACGTATTATACATTGAAAAAATGGACGCTTTAAATCGAAGAAGCATTCAAACGGTCCTTTATATCATTACCGATGCCCTATTAAGATTACTTACCCCCCTCATTCCTCATACCACGAGTGAAGCTTATGCTTATCTACCTCATAAAGACAAAGATGATGTTTACTTACTGTCGATGCCTTCGAGAATAAATGATGATTGGAATAAAGAAGAACTCTATGATGATTTTATGTCGCTGAGAGAAGATGTTTTAAAAGCGTTAGAAGCGGCACGAAATGAGAAAATAATCGGTAAGAGTTTGAATGCCCACGTCATTTTATACCCTCGCGGAAAAGTTGTTGAACTACTAGAAAAACTTGATATTAACCTTGCACAAGTCTTTATCGTTTCAAAACTTGAAGTTAAGAACGACAGTTTTGGAAATTACAAGGGAAACGATGTTTCAATCGATGTTTTGGCTTGTGAAGGCATCACATGTCAACGTTGTTGGCAAGTTGTACCTCAGGTTCACGAAGATGGACTTTGTGACCGCTGTGAAAGCATTTTAGAACAATAACGGAATCTAAGCCGATTAAACTTGATCGGCTTTTTCTTTGCCTTGAGATAAAATTGACATTTTTAGTAAAAATTAGTATAATTATCATACGATTGGAGGACCAATTTGAAAACAAAAATTAACATTAATAACAGTATTTTATACGTTATTGGCTTATTTTTCATATCTATGGGCGTTGCCTTATCATTCAGACATGGTTATGGTGCAAGTAGCGCCGATAACCTTACTTATATACTTTCTGTTGTGTTCAACATGACTTTGGGAACATCAACATTTCTATTTAGCACTCTCATTATTATTTTATTGATTATTTCGTTTAAGAACTGGAAATTTCTATTTCTGTTCGTTCAAGTGTTGATATTATCACCCATGATTGATTTTTGGGATTTGATTATTTTTGCGAATCTATTCCCAGTTGGCTTCGAAAGGATTTTTATTCTTGTTTCATCGCTACTTGCACTGCCCTTAGGATGTGCTTTTCTCATTAAAAGCACATATCCGGCTGGGGTGTACGATGAATTAATGTTTTTTACTGCCCATTTTACAAAGTTCAAATTAACAGTCTCAAGAATGCTCAATGAACTATTATTGGTCTTATTTGCCTTAATTATTAGTTTATCGACCGGAAATGGATATGGGTCGGTCAGCATTGGGACGTTAGCTTACGTTTTCAGTATCGGATACTTAATCAAATTTTATCTCTCGACATGGGAGATTATCACTAAAAGGAGGATTCAAAATGCAAGCAAATCAAATGATTGATCATACATATTTAAAAGCCTTTGGTACGACAAAAGAATTAGACCAATTGATTATTGAAGCAAAACAACATCAATTCAAGAGTGTCTGCGTCAACCCATATTGGGTTGCTTATGCTCGTGAAAAATTACAGAAATCCGGGGTTTTGGTTTGTACGGTCATTGGATTCCCTTTAGGACAAAATACAACGGAAACAAAAGTATTTGAAACTTTGAATGCGATTCAAAATGGCGCAGATGAAATCGACATGGTCATCAATATCGCTGCCCTTAAAATGGCAAAATATGATTATCTAAAAAATGAAATTGATGCGGTTGTAAAAGCTGCGAACGGTCGTACGGTTAAATGTATCATCGAAACCTGTTATTTATCAAAAGATGAAATTGCGAAAATATCGCAAATCGTTGGAAGTACGAATGCTTCTTTTATTAAAACTTCCACTGGATTTGGTACGGCTGGAGCAACCGTTGAAGATGTAAAAATCATGAAAGAAAATGGCAATGGTAAAGCGGTGAAAGCGTCTGGTGGCGTTCGTAATAAAGCTGATTTTGATCAAATGATAGAAGCGGGCGCGACACGCATAGGAACATCGAATGGTGTTCAAATTATCGGTGACGGCACCGGGAGTGGCTATTGATGACTATTGAGCAACAATTACTAATTGATAAATCATTCAAATTAATTGCTAAACTTGACCCTATTAAATTTCTTCTTGACATGGCGTTATATATCATTGGCGTTTTAGCGATTCTATTTTTAATCATGGGCAGATTTGATTGGATCTTTGCAATCACGGTGCCATTCATGACATCTATTTACTTGTTAGTCAAATATGTTTTCTTAATCAAACAAGTCAAAAAGACGATTTCAAATCAATTCTTTTTCATTGAGAACTCGCATCCAAAAGCATCACTTTACATCCCAATGATGGATAAAACTGGTAAAAAGTTTTATTTAAAACGTGCCGCACTTTATATTATTAATGATATGATATATATGGATGCATTAAGACAACGGACTTTCTCTTCGGTTCCTGAAGAGGCAATAACCATCCCTTATGGCGATGAGTTTTATATTACTTCAATTACAAAAGATGAATTAAACGGTGTTGCTATCTGTGAAGGAACATTAATTGATACAGCCTACCGTTTTATTGTTATCAATGATACAAACATTATTCAGCGTTTAGAATCGCTGATTCGATTAGAAAAAAAGGAAGTGTAAAAGCATGTCAACACCTCATAATAGCGCTAATATCGGCGATATAGCAAAAACTGTATTGATGCCAGGCGATCCCTTAAGGGCAAAGTATATCGCTGAGACATTTTTAGAAAATCCAGTATTGTTTAACACAGTGAGAAATATGTTTGGATATACTGGAACCTATCATGGAAAGAAAATTTCGGTCATGGGTTCTGGTATGGGAATGCCCTCAATTGGGATTTATTCCTATGAATTATTTAATTTTTATGGTGTTGAACGCATCATTAGAATTGGATCTGCGGGGGCCTATTCTCATGACCTCAAACTTTTCGATGTCATGCTTGTGACGGACACCTGGAGTGAATCACACTATGCAAAAGTTCAAAGTGGAACCAATAAACATGTGATTAGGGCTTCGAAAGTTTTGAACAACCGTTTAGAAAAAGCGGCAAAAAAATTACAAATCACACTTCACAAAGGTCGCGTACATTCTTCTGATGTCTTTTATCGCAAAGATGGATCGAATTTCAAAGAACTCCTCGAAAAACAAAATTGTTTAGCTGTAGAAATGGAATCATTTGCTTTATTCCACAATGCTGAAGTGTTAGGAAAACAAGCCGCATGTCTATTAACCATTTCTGATTCTTTGGTGACCAAAGCAGAAACTTCCCCACAAGAGCGTGAAACTGCCTTCACAAACATGATGAAAATCGCGTTAGAAATGGCAGAATAACTCAACGCGTATATGAAAATGGATGTTTATAGTGTATAAACATCTTTTCTATCGGAAGGGACACTATGATATCAATTGATTTACTACCTTCAAAAAAATTCAAGTCAACCCTTATCACGCTCAGATTGATTGCTCCTTATGAAAAGGATACAATCAACGAACGTGCACTTTTGCCACAAATTTTGACGGCTTCTACGCGAAAATACCGGTCAAAATCAGGATTATCACGACGACTTGATTACTTGTATGGAACTCAATTGAGTGTGTTCACATCCAAAATTGGTCTTGGATCG
>DIJY01000135.1 GCA_002421405.1 Caryophanales bacterium UBA5632
CAGGGTTGATCACATTATCGTAATAAGATTGACGTTTCTTTTGTTTTTCATCCTTCTGCTTCAGAAGGTATTCTTTACGTCTGATGATGTGATCTAGTGTATCTTCAGGTGTAGATATTTCATGTTCATTGACGAATGATTGATGTGTGAGCTGCATGTATCTGTCATTTGGTAATTTACCTTTATGCGTCATCAGTAGAAGCACCAGGATGCCGTTTATAACATGTCGTGGTGTTTTTGGATATCTTCTAGCAAATCGGCTTACACGGTCAATCTGTGCGTCGATTGCGTTATCGCTATAGGTTGATAATCGAGCTATGATAAGCTCAGGTGTAAGGTGCTTCAGGGCTAATAGATAATCGTTTTCTTTCATCATGATACCGCCTTTTGTTAAGTGGTGGATCCAGATGGGTTCGAACCACCTACCAGTTGATTATGAGTCAACTGCTCTACCGATTGAGCTATGGATCCATTTACCAGGGCATCGTCACTGTCCTGGTGTGTTAAGGGAGAAAACATTAGGTGAGTTAAGTTGGCAGTGAACCAACGATTTCTAATAGGCTAGACGTTTTACTGTAAACTATTAACTCATGGCATCCAGGATAGTGGGAGTTATCCTGGATGGTTCCCTGGGTGAGCATCCACCCAAGTTATGTTAAGGCTAAAGGGCCTTACTTTATTGCTTCAGATAATTGTTCGAACTTTTACCCAGGGCGAATGTTCTAACATTTGATGCATCAAATTGTTCCAACATTTCACCTGGCGAATTGTTCCAACATTTACGACGTTTAAAATTTGATTTGTCCATTTTGATCTAGTGCAATCTTTACATACAAGTGTGTGTAATCGGTATCAGTTGAATACCTATTGATATAACTGAATTCAACTGCAACACCATGTTTTCCATTGCTTAAACCATCATACCGTTTGTGCCAACGTCCGTTATTAACTTTAATACCATGGGCTAACGCAAATTCACGAGATTTATCAAGTGAACTGAAGAATGCAATATGTGTCTTTTTTTCAAGGTCATAAAGACTGTAGATGTACTTAGTTCTCGGCATCAGATGATACCTCACTGTAGTTGATTCTTAACATGAGCTTTTTAACCTCGATGTCATTTTTATACATCTGCAGTTCATCAAGTTTGTTCATTAGGTATATGATTACCAGGATAAGAAGTAGAATCACGAACATGAATGCTAATAGAATCCACATCATTGTAGTTTCACCCTGCGTTCTTCATTGAGCTCATTCAATTTAACAATAGCTTCGAATAAGCATCCTGGGTCAAACACGCCTCCTGCGTGATAAGAATATGATTGGTAAACAAAATCCCATCTGATATGTCCTAAATTTTCACCAAAAATATTATAGACATCAAATACTCTAGTTTTGAGATTCTTCGATTTGTCTTCGATGAATTTAAGGTACTTATCCTTACGTTCAAATCCTTTTAAAGTAGTCTTAAGTCTTTCTAATTCGATAACTGCCTCTTTAAGTTTGCCTTTATCAGAACGTGACATATCACTTTTAAGGATTGATTCTATAATTGGATATTTCATCATGTAGAAATTATTCCTATTTAATTCATCCTTTATAACAACTTCATTTGGTGATTTATCATTTAGATTATGACTATTTGATAACTTCAATCTTTCTAGCTCTTTAATCGCTTCAATTAGTTGATCCTTTTTGCTTGGTGGTAAGTCTGTATCTTTAACGATATCAATAAGTGTCATGTTCATGATTGCTCACCATTGCTTTGTTCATCATCATGTTCATCAATTCGTTCATCTTCACAACATTCTTCGCACGTAATTTGATATGGCCAAAAATCAGATACATGACCACAACTTATATCATTACCGTCACAAGATTTACCACATCTAATACATTTTGGATATTTTCCCCATATTTCTTTCATTACTGTGCACCTCTGACATCAGAAGCGATGACTAGGATTGCTCCTGGTACATGCTCTACTATTTCTTCAGCAACGTGCATCGGGTAATCTTCAGCTTCTTTAACGCTGCCAAATCTAGGCTTACCATACTCCATATATTCGATGGTGCTAGATACACACCATTGATCACCGTGTTTAACACTGAATCGTATTGTATCAGGCATTTTTATCACCATCATAATTATCAAAATCGACATCAGCTTCAGTGAAATCCATGCTATTGATTTCATCGACATCATTCTGAAGGTCCTCGAAGTCTTTTGGATCCAATTCTTCGATTTTGCCTGAAGGTGAATCCACTTCAAAACTTAATCCTTCAACGATGCTGAAGGTGATCTCCATGGTTCTAGTACCAATGAATGCTGAACCTGTTTCTAATATGTCTGTGTAAAATTCAAATTTTTCATCATCGGTCATATTCGATGTGACTTTTTGTAATGCTTCAGAGAATTGGTCAAAGGTGACTTTATTCATAAATTTCACCTGCGTTCACCGATTCTCTTGTGGTTGAGTGTATCAATAAGTCGAATTTATGTTCTGCTGTAACTTTTAGGTATACATGTTCATGCATGCCTGTTTTCTCATACAACGTAACCACGTTGTTATCAATAATCACATTTGAAATCAATCTAGGTGTCTTTGCTGTAAGTGCAGTAATCAGATTACCAGGCTTGATATCTTTCGCTTGGATTGTTTGCCAAGCTAAGTCGTTTGGTGCTTTTTGAATTTTTTGCATATTCCGCAACTCTCTTTCTTGCCTAAGTAGGCCATGGAAGGATACGAGTTGCGGCTAGTACCCTTCCATCGACTACCTAAGTAGTAGATATCATGCAATTGATTTTCTTTGAATATCGACGTTTTTCGTATTCAATCCAATATTTAATTTTGTTCAATTCACCTCGTGAAAATCCCCCATGTTCACTAAGGCAGAAGCCATCTGCTAAATTCTCGTCGCCATCTGATACCAACAGAACACGCTTATAGAGCCTGATGTTGCCAACAGGTTTGTCGAAATGTTTTAGATCCGTTTCGATTCGCTCATAGGCTGTCATGTTGTACCTCTTTTTAATAAAAAAACATCGACTAGCGATGTATGAATGTGTTACAATTGTCTAGTGATTCACCGCAAATATCACCTAGATTGGGCTGTGATAAATTTCGGTGTGGTCTTCTAAGCCGTCGGTCGGGAGTTCGAATCTCTCCTGCATCGCCATCTTGTTGATCACACTGGAAGTTATCCAGTCCTTTATATTTAATTGGGGTGATACAATGTCAAAATCAAAGGAATCTAGATTTGAAAAATTCTTATCTGCAATATCAACTTTGGGTTTTATAGGAATAATCTTATTCTTCATAGAGTTGATTTTTCCTGGTAAAGTTACAGGCACATTTGATTCACTTGGTGAAAGCTTTGTGAATTTTATTGATAATGTTCTGGTTGCTCTACTTTGGTCTGGTATCGCTGCAATAGCTATTTTAGTAGTATACAAAGTAATATTTAGAAAATAGACTATTCCCTATTCTCTAAATTATCAATTCTCTTGTTGAGAATACTGAATCCTATTTTGAACATTATAATGAATACTATTTGTAATGAGCCGAGAAATATAAATCCGTATTTTAAAGTTTCTAGCATTTTCCGCAACTCCAATCCCTGGTATAATGCCAGG
>DIJY01000073.1:0-671 GCA_002421405.1 Caryophanales bacterium UBA5632
TCTTTACAAGTCGCATCAATCATCGTTAATCCTTTGGCTTTTATCTTTTCAATGACGGCATCTTCAGTGCCATGAGCGGTAATAATGACGGTTCCAGATTGAACTTGATCCAATAACTCGATTCGCGTTTTACCGGATTCATTTAAAGTAATCACGCCTTTTTGGGTGAATTCATCGACGACAAAACGGTTATGAACAATCATGCCAAGAATGTAAATGGGTCGTGGATAGACCGGGTTTTCAATGGCTTTATTCACGATATCGATAGCTTTGACAACGCCGGGGCAGTAACCCCTTGGCGTAATGGGAACGACTTGCATGATATCACACCTTTTAGTTTTACATTAGTCTATAAATATTATATAATAAATAGTGTATTTTTACAAAAAGAAAGCATGGTGTCTTATGTTTCCCTATAAAAAATTTATCGTTGACGCGATGATGGCTCTTGGTTTTAAGTCTTTAACCGAAGTCCAATCTGTTGTCATTCCTAAAATCTTAAAAGGCCAAGACTTGATTGTCAAGAGTGCAACAGGAACGGGAAAAACCCACGGGTATTTAATCCCGATATTTGAAAAACTCGATGTTTCATTAGAACAATGTCAAGTATTAATCAGTGCCCCGACGCGAGAACTCGCCGTTCAAATCTTTGCATTTGCGAAACAAATTCG
>DIJY01000073.1:827-2637 GCA_002421405.1 Caryophanales bacterium UBA5632
GACATGACGCTCGATGAAGGCTTTTTAGAAGACGTTGACCAAGTCGCTGCAACAATGGACGAACATTTACAAATGTTGGTCTTTTCAGCAACCATTCCGGATTCAATGCAACCATTCTTAAAAAAGTATTTGAAAAACCCTGACATCATTTCGCTAGATATGGGCGCAGCCGGTGTAAATCAAAACGTCAAACATTTCATTGTGAAAACCAAAGAAAGAGATCGTTATGGCGTTTTTCAGAAATTACTGGGGACGCTTAATCCTTACTTAGCAATCATCTTCTGTAATACGAAGGAATCTGCGGATGATTTATATGCAAAAATGAAAGAAGAAAAATATAACGTTGCTTTAATTCATGGCGGATTAGAAGCGAGAAAAAGAAAACTCATCGTCTCTGAAATTCGAGAATTAAAGTATCAATATGTCGTCGCTACTGATATTGTCAGCCGTGGCATCGATATTCATGGAATTAGCCATATCTTAAACTATGAACTTCCAGAAGACGTTGAATTCTATGTTCACCGTAGCGGTCGTACCGGTAGAATGGATAAGGATGGTAAAGTCTTGTCCCTTTATGATTTTGTTGATACTGTTTATTTAGATAAATTGAATAATAAGGGCATCAAAACCGAAAGTTTAGATATTAAAGGAACCGACCTCGTCGCTGCTAAAGGCAGAAATACGAGAACCAATAAAGAATGGAAACCGGGTAAATCATTAGATCAAGCGCGATCTTTAGTTAGAAAACCAACGACTGTGAAGCCGGGTTATAAAAAGAAATATCAAACCGAACTGAAAAAAGTTCAGAAAAAAATCGATAGAAAAGGACGATAGCTTATGTTGATCATTGGTTCTCACGTCTCTTTAGGCGGTAAAGAACAATTTTTAGGCAGCGTTAAAGAAGCATTATCTTATGAAGCGAATGCTTTCATGGTCTATACTGGCGCGCCCCAAAACACAAAAAGAACCGCACTGGAATTGATGCGAATTGATGAAGCAAAAGCGTTGATGAAAGAAAATCATATTTTAGCTGAACACGTGATTGTTCATGCTCCTTATATTGTGAATTTAGCCAATCCAGACATCGAAAGACAGCAATTCGCCATCGATTTTTTAACCGAAGAAGTGAAACGCACGCAAGCAATCGGCGCGAAGATTTTAGTGCTTCATCCTGGCGCTCATATGGGCGATGGTCCTGAAGTCGGCATTCAACGCATTGCCAGAGGTGTCAATCAAATCATAAAAAATACAGCTGACACAAAAGTAATCATCGCATTAGAAGGCATGGCGGGCAAAGGCACAGAAGTTGGCAGAAATTTCTATGAATTAAAAGCTATGATTGATTTAATTGAAGATCAAAGTCGCATTGGTGTCTGTTTCGACACCTGTCATACTCACGATGCTGGCTACGATGTTTTAAATGATTTTGATGGCGTTCTCAACGAATTCGATCAAGTCATTGGTCTCAAATATTTAAAAGTAATCCATGTGAATGATTCCAAGAATGACCAGGGGGCTCATAAAGATAGACATGCGAATTTAGGATTTGGATTTATTGGTTTTGAACGTTTAAATAAAATCGTTCATCATGAACGTTTAAACAATATTCCCAAAATACTAGAAACCCCTTATGTCGAAGACATCGAAAATCCTGATTTAGCTTATCCGCCTTATTTTTATGAAATCGAAATGATAAAACAACAACGTTTTAATCCTGATTTATTGACCCTCATTCGTCAAAAAAAGGGAATGAGATAACATGGCACTTCATGTTGTTTTATACCAACCGGAGATTCCACAAAACACCGGT
>DIJY01000104.1:0-305 GCA_002421405.1 Caryophanales bacterium UBA5632
CCAGGAACTGGTAAAACATTAATTGCGAGAGCCGTTGCTGGTGAAGCAAGTGTTCCTTTCTACTTTGTTTCTGGTTCTGATTTCTTAGAAATGTTCGTCGGTGTCGGCGCAAGCCGTGTCCGCGACATGTTTAAAACGGCCAAACAAAACGCTCCATGTATCCTTTTCATCGATGAAATCGACGCGGTCGGTCGTCAAAGAGGAACGGGCTTAGGCGGCGGTCATGATGAAAGAGAACAAACATTGAACCAATTGCTCGTTGAAATGGATGGTTTCGGCCACAACTCAGGCGTTATTGTCTTAGC
>DIJY01000104.1:367-606 GCA_002421405.1 Caryophanales bacterium UBA5632
ACTCCAGACATCAAAGGAAGAACTGAGATTCTTAAAGTCCATTCTCGTAAAAAGAAAATTAATCCAGCAATTTCATTTGATGAAGTTGCGAGAAGAACACCAGGATTTACCGGTGCTGATTTAGAAAACTTAATGAATGAAGCTGCACTTCTTGCCGCTCGTGAAAATAAAACCCAAATTGAACTGTATCATATCGATGAAGCCGTCGACCGAGTCATGATGGGACCCGCAAAGAAATC
>DIJY01000104.1:698-6091 GCA_002421405.1 Caryophanales bacterium UBA5632
CGTGGTCAAGCCGGCGGTTATAACCTCATGCTTCCTCAGGAGGAACATGCTTTCTTACAAACTAGACAAGGTTTAATGGAATTAATTACGGGATTACTTGGGGGTCGTGTTGCGGAAGAATTAACTTTCAACGAGATTTCAACGGGTGCTCATAACGACTTACAAAGAGCAACGACCATTGCAAGAGCAATGATTACCGAATATGGTATGTCCGATAATTTAGGGCCAGTCACCTATGAACAAAATACTGGACCGGTTTTCTTAGGTCGAGACTATGGCAAAGATAAAAACTTCTCTGAAGCCATCGCCACAGAAATTGACAAAGAAATTAGATTCATTATCCATTCTTGTTACGAAAAGGCAACCGAAGTCATTAAGAATAATACGGATCTTCTAAAGAAACTAGCAACATACTTACTCGCAGTTGAAACATTAACAAAAGAAGATATCGATGAAATCGTATCAACAGGGTCGCTTTCACGCTATGATAACATCTTAGTCGAGAACCCTGATAAACCAGTTGTCAAACCCGAGAAAACTGTTCTCGATCATTAATTAATTTGGGGATACTTCGTGTATCCCTTTATTCAATGGAGATTAAATATGAGACTCGATAAATATTTGAAAGTATCTAGAATCTTTAAACGTCGTACGGTCGCAAAAGATATTAGCGACCATGACCGCGTTTTAATCAATAATAAAGTTGCGAAACCTTCCACAGAAGTGAAGCCTAATGACATCATTACGATTGTTTACGGGACAAAAACCTTAAGAATTAAAGTATTAGCCGTTTTCGATTCATCTAAAAAAGCTGACGCAGAAAAAATGTATGAAGTCATTGATGAAATTAGACACGAAAATAGCGCCAATCCAGAGTTGCCTAACAAATGAAAATAATATATAATTAAACTACTAAAAAAGGAATGATAAAATTGATTAAAAAATTACTACTGAGCCTCTTTGCTATGCTTGCGGGATTGGTGACACTGTCTTGCACTCCGATTGTTTATGAACACGATGTCTTTACGACGGTTTATCCCTTGCAATACATCGTTGAAAGCATCTTTGCCAATACCGAATTAACCGTCGGTTTAGTTCCGGGTGTATCTTCTCATAACGAAGCAATCGATTGGTCTCCGAAAGAGATTATAGCGATGGGTGATGCGGACTTTCTATTCTATGTTGGTGCTAATTTTGATACCTATATTGATAATCAAGTCGGTCAAATCTTTACAAATAAAAATGTTGAATTAGTCAAAACAGAAAATAATCTGGTTGAGTTCATTCCCGGTATCGTTCATAGTCATGATGAAGAAGAGGACCATGATGAAAACCCCGCTTTATCAAACACGTTAGGGTATGATCCGCACTTTTGGATTAGTCCAAAAAGAATGATCACCGTCGCAGAAAACATCTATATTATTCTATTAGCGAAATATCCAGATTTGAGCGAGACATTTGCGACAAATTATATAGCATTAGCGGAAAATCTTAATTCACTTGATACGGCATATACCAACATGATTTCATCGTCGATGAAAACGATTATGACTTCGACAAATTTATATAGTTATCTTCATGAAGATTATGGACTCGAGTTTGTTCCTGTTTCTCCTGGATACCATGAAGAAACCGATCAATTCACCTCCGCTCAAAAACAAGCGATCGTCAATGAAGCAATTGAACATGAAATTACTCACATCATTTTCGAACGCGAGGCAAGTTCTCCTTTCTCAACCGCAGTCATCGCTTCGCTTGTGAGTTTGGGATATGACGTTAAAAAGATTGAGTTTGTCGTCATGGATTCACTGCATCATAAAGACATTGAAAATAACGATAATTATGTAACCCTCATGTATAAAAACTATGAAGTGATAGCGATAGCTACAAATCAATTAGGAGATTAATGATGGAAAACAAACTGACAGAACAAGAAATAGTCCGCCGAGAAAAGGCTTTAGAATTAGCATCAAAAGGCTTGGACCCTTATGGAAACAGATTCGATAGAACCCATAATACAAATACTTTTAAAGCTGCTTTTTCAACTTATACCAAAGAAGAACTCCATGACATGGAAAATCCACCTGTTGTAAAACTCGCTGGAAGAATCATGACGAAAAGGGTGAAAGGAAAAGCGGGATTTGCTCATATCCAGGACCAATATGGAAGAGTTCAAATCTATGTGAAATCTGATATCATCGGTGAAGAAGCCTATGAGATTTTTGATAAAGGTGATTTAGGAGATATCATTGGGGTCGAAGGCAATCCAATGATTACCAATACGGGCGAACTTTCAGTTAAGGTTCTTAAGTATACGCATTTAGTCAAAGCGTTGCATCCACTCCCTGATAAATTTCACGGCCTCGTTGATGTTGAAGAACGATATCGTCGTCGTTATGTTGATTTAATTATGAATGAAGATTCAAAAAATACTTTGATTCTCCGTTCAAAGATTATTTCTTCAATGCGTCGTTATTTAGATAACTTAGGTTACTTAGAAGTTGAAACGCCGATTCTTCATCCCATTTTAGGTGGCGCAAATGCTAGACCTTTTATCACCCATCATAATACCTTAGATATGCCCTTCTATTTAAGAATCGCTCCCGAATTATATTTAAAGCGTTTAATCGTTGGCGGGCTAGATTGTGTTTATGAAATTGGTCGGTTATTTAGAAACGAAGGCATGGATCCAACCCATAACCCAGAGTTTACAACCATTGAACTTTATTTAGCTTATAGCAATTTAGAAGGCATGATGGATTTATGCGAAGATTTAATTTGTTCGGTAGCAACTGAAAACTTGGGAACAACCGTGATTCCATTTGGTGATAAGACAATTGACTTAACCAAAGGTTGGAGACGCGCTCATATGGTTGATTTAATCAAAGAAGAAACAGGAATTAACTTTTTTGAAGTTCCAGATTATGAAGCCGCTAAAAAATTAGCGATTGAGCACGGAATCAAAGTTGAAGCGCATGCTTATGGATTTGGACACATTGTCAATTTATTCTTCGAACATTATTGTGAAGAAAAGATCATTCAACCGACCTTTGTTTATGGGCATCCAATTGAAGTATCGCCTTTAACCAAAAAAGATCCAAAGGATCCTCGCTTTACTCAACGTTTCGAACTCTTTATCGATACAAGAGAATATGCGAACGCCTATACTGAATTAAATGATCCAATCGATCAAAAAGAACGTTTCGAGAACCAATTAAAAGAAAAAGAATTGGGTAATGACGAAGCAACCGATATGGATATCGATTTCGTCGAATCGTTAGAATACGGAATGCCTCCAACTGGCGGTATCGGCATTGGCATTGATCGGTTAGTCATGTTACTAACAAACTCCGCCTCCATACGGGATGTCTTATTATTCCCACATATGAAACATCGCGGAAAATAAAATTATACAAAAAACCCTGACAAAGATTGAACTCTTGTCAGGGTTTTTTAATGTTCTATGATTGAATATGTGCTTATATTAAAACAATAATTTCATAATAGACAATGTTTGATTCAATAAATCTGAAGGTATTTTTTCAACTGTTTTTAAATTCCTTACTGAAATATCCATCGTTTTTGGTTGCTCGCAGAGAATTTGACCTTGAATTGTCGTTCTTGAATCTAAATTGATATGCAGGGGAAATCCGATTCTTTTCGTTGAAGTAATTGGCACAACAATTGCAAATTTGTTTGTGTACTTATGATAAGTATCGTTACTGACAACCAATCCGGGTCTTTTACCTTTTTGTTCGGAACCTAAAGATGGATCAAAATCAACAATGACAATGTCGCCCTGGTTTACCATTTTTCTTCTCCTATATCATCGGGAAAAACAAGATCAACGTCATAATTGCCCTTATATTCCACAAACAATTCTTCTAATATCATCGGTTCATATACCTCTATTTTTGAAAGAATGATTTGGCGATTTTCAATTTTTAAATCTAAAGAGTCATTTTCATTAATTCCCAATACTTTCAATATTGAAGCCGGAATGATAACGCCTTTGCTATTCCCGATTTTTTTGATTGATGTATTCAAAATATCACCTTCTCTCATCAATAAGTATATACTTTTGTTATAACATTGTCAAGTGATTCATTGATTACGATTTATGTAAATTAAGCAAAACCTTGACGAAATGACCGTCAAGGTTTAATATATTTATTTTTATACCCATTGTCCAGGAAAATTTATTTTTTGTAAGTATGGAAAATTTTTGTTAAATTCTTCTACTTCATCTTTTTGAAGTTGCTCAAAAACATCAGATTCATAGAATTTTCCTTTTATATTTTTTAGACCATTCGGAATTAATTCAATCCCCATAAAAGCGTCAAAGTTTTTGCCATCAGCCGTCGTAATATTGAAATGATCACAGCTCTTAAATCCTAACCTTGGATAATAATCTGGTTCTCCAAATATAACAATGCCTTTATAACCTTGGTCAACTGCCAATTTCATTGTTTCTTTCATTAATAATTCACCAACACCACAGCCTTGCCACTTAGGTTCAACGCAGAGAGGTCCAAAGGTAATGACTTCATGTGTTATTTCATCATCGACAATCTTCGACTTAGAATACATAATGCATCCAATAATATTGCCGTCTTTAACTGCAATACGACTTATCTCTGGGATATAGTCTTTATCTTGTCGTAACTTGTGGACAAGATAATGTTCATCGCATCCAGGTTTGAATTTATTCCAAAACGCATGTTGCGTCATTAATTCAACTTGATAATATTCTTCTTTTGATTCCATTCTAATATCAATGTCTTTGAGCGTAAGTTTCTTTTTTTCTTCTATGAACCAACCAAATTCTAATCGAACTTCTTTTCTGTTCAAATCGTTATTTTTATAACAACAACTATCCATACCAATCAAGGTAAAACCCTCGTGTCGGTAAAAGTCAATGGCATTGACATTACAGGATTGCGTTTCTAGAATAACAGCTCTTCTACGCTCTCTTCTTGCTTGTTCTTTTGCAATTTCGATTAATGCATGCCCAATTCCTTTTCTTCGGTATAATTCATCAACCCAAAGCTCTGTGATTCGGAGTCGGTTTGACCATATTTCTTGATCAGTTTCAATCGCAGCGACTAATTTGTCATTGACGATGACGCCCCATGCAAAAGCATTTTCCCAATAGTCTTCGTACAATTTGTCAGGAAAATCATGTGTTTCTCGTGTATGCTTTACCGGTTCGGAAAAGTTTTTCTTTTCGATGTTGATTGAATACCAATTATCGTTCGTATGAATGACGACATCATAATATTGAAAAGTTGTATATTCGATTGGAAGGATGGCTCCTTTCCATTGTTCTTTGGATAAATGAACGATTTCATATTTCATATAGCAAGTCACCTCAATCAATAATGTATTATCTA
>DIJY01000104.1:6199-14575 GCA_002421405.1 Caryophanales bacterium UBA5632
TCTTCTTTATCTTCTTCTTTATCTTCTTCAATTTCATCTGTCTCTTCAACAGTTTCAACCATTTCAATCTGTTCGACGTCTTCTGGTTTTAATTCTTCAACGGGTTGTTCCTCTTTGATAACAAAATCTTCTACATTCACAAGCCCTTTGAACTTTTTAATCGCCCCTAAAGCGGTATGATGTTCTTTTCCATTCGCAATGACAAACGCTAAACATTTGTCCCGTTCTAAGTCATCGCCTAGTTTCTCATAATATAAAGCGAGTCGATAATTATAAATTAGTTTTGTTGTGATGTAGCCATCGTTTCTTGAGAAGTGACGTTCGATCACTTCTTTATAATTATCAAGCGAAGTATCAATGTTTTGAATCGCTTCTAATATTTCTTCATAACTAGCAACGAAGTTTGCGTATTTTCCAGGAATTCTTCCTTTTGAGTTTTTAATTCTTTCCAGCGCTAAATTAAACGTTTCTTCATCACCTAATTCAAACGCACTATAACAAGTAAATGCAAAGATTAAAATATGATATAAAATATTCAGTCGTTTTAATTCAACGGTATTGAATGTTTTAATGGCATCTTCGTATTTTCCACTATAGTATTGTGACATCCCATAATAGACGCGATACAATTCACCAACATTTTTCGTTGGTGCATTTACCATTCCTTCATAAGCCATTCTTTCAGCTTCGGCAACGTTGATATCATAATCCACAAGCATCGTGAACCGGGTTGCGAACATCTGTAACGGCCCGCTAACACGATATTTTAAATAAATGTAGCCCGCTGAACCAATTAAAATAACCCATAACCAGTCAATCCGTTTTTCAAGCGGTAAAAATGAGTTAACTACAATAATCGTAGTCATGATTACTAAAAATACAATAACAAATATAATATATTTTTTACGGTTAAACATTTAAATTCCTCCTAAATATCTCTACCAATCAGGATTTCATCTTCACTAAATAATTCAAGTCCTAAGGTATCCGCGATATCTGAAAAGATATCAACGATACCATATAAATTAAAATCCTGATTGGATATAATTCTTGTAACTTGATCATCAATGTAAAGATTAAGTTCTGGTTTGATGGGTTGTTTTTTGTTCATAATTTCTTCAAGTTCGTCTTCTAATTTTTCAAGGGTTTCGCGGTCATAAACCGCTTTTTTCTCTTCAAGTTCATATTTTAAATCATCGATGAAGAACATCGCGTTCACGACTCGGTCATATTCCAAGAATTCATGAAAATCACCCTTGAATTTCGTATCGATCAATAGTTTACAAGTATCGACCTGATCGTGTAAAAACTCTAATCCAACGGCGATGATTTTCTCAACGTCGTCACTTGATTCAATTAAGCCCTCAGATGTTTGTTTGGATAAATTTTCCAATACGGCATAGACCGGTAGAAACCGATCAAAAAGCACTGAGTTGTGTTCTTGAAGTTCTTCAATAAACTCATGATTCTCTTTATCCCATGAGTCAAATTCCTTTAACCAATCTTCCATACATGAATCCTTTCTAAACGATAATAGACAAAACCACTAAGCGATTAGTGGTTTTTCAACTCGTGATTAAGCTTGGTTAACGGAACCAAATAAAATCATTTTCTCGCGAACGACTTGTTTAATGGCTTCGGTTCCAGGTGCTAATAATTTTCTTGGGTCAAAACCTTTACCTTCAAGGTCTTTACCGGCTTCGATATATTTACGGGTTGCTTCTGCGAAAACAACTTGACATTCAGTATTCACATTAATTTTAGCGACGCCTAAGGAAATTGCTTGTTTAACCATGTGATCGGGAATTCCAGATCCACCATGAAGGACAAGGGGTGTTTCATTGACTCTTTCTTTGATAGCGCGTAACACGTCAAAATTTAAGCCTTTCCAGTTCGCTGGATATTTTCCGTGGATATTGCCAATGCCCGCTGCTAAAATCGTTACACCAAGATTGGCGATGGTTTTGCATTCTTCTGGATCCGCTAATTCGCCGCCGCCAGTAACGCCATCTTCTTCGCCGCCAATTGCGCCAACTTCAGCTTCGATAGAAATTCCAAGTTTTTTACAAATTCCAACGAGTTCTTTTGTTTTTTCAATGTTTTCAGCGATTGGATAACTAGATCCATCAAACATAATTGATTTAAATCCCGCATCTAATGCTTTTTTTGCGCCTTCGTAAGTTCCATGATCGAGATGAACTGCGACTGGAACCGTTATGTTTAAAGAATCAATCATTGCGTTCACCATCGCAACGACGGTTTTGTATCCCGTCATATATTTTCCTGCACCTTCAGAAACACCTAAGATGACCGGAGATTTTAATTCTTCCGCGACTAGAAGAACAGCTTTTGTCCATTCAAGATTGTTTATGTTAAATTGTCCGACCGCGTATCCGTTTTGGAACGCTTTTTTGAGCATTGATTCTGCAGAAATGATACCCATTTTGTTACCTCCAAAAATAATATTTTAACATCATAATTATACAAAAAAAAGACAATAAAGTAAAGTTTTATCACCGAATCTACTAAATTGAAAAGGATTGGCAGATTTGCCAATCCTATAATTCAAATTATAATCCAGCAACGACCATGGGTCCAACTTTGATTGATGGACAAGTGATGCCATAATAACCGGTTTTAACATCATTGCCAACAGCCTCAATATCTTGAAGCAGTTTAATGAAATTACCTGCTACTGTAATTAAAGCAACGGGAACTCCGATGACACCGTCTTTAACTAAGAAGCCCATGGCTTGAAGTGAGAAGTCACCAGAAACTGAGTTTGCTCCAGCGTGCGCACCTTGAACGTCAGTAACATAGATTCCATTCTTAATCATTTTAATCAATTCATCTTTCGAATGACTGCCGGGAAGTAAGCCTAAATTAACGGCTGATACTGAACCGCCAAAGCCATTACCAGTTGAAGTTACATTATCTTTCTTCGCAGTATTCAAATTGTGAAGGAAGGTGGTTAATACGCCTGATTTGATTAGTTCTTTATATTTGGTTGCGACACCTTCATCATCGAATGAACGGCTGCGACTCGATTTTTTCATGAATGGATCATCAACTAAAGTCACTAGATCTGATCCAATGGTTGAACCCAGTTTTCCTTTGAGAAGTGACATACCTTTTTGAACTGCTTCTGCCGAAAAAATTCCGCTGAAGGCAGATAATAATACGCCTAATGCATCGCGATCAAACACGATTTCGTAATTGCCTGAAGGAATGGGTTTTGCGCCAAGTGTTTTGACAGCGTCACCGACTACTTTTTTGGAAAATTCTTCATTATGATAATCATTAAAATCATTCGTAATGATTAAATCAAATCCGGTACGTTGATCACTTTCACTTTTAACGATAACTTGTCCGCCTAACATCGAAGAATTGACTTTATTAAAAAGTTTTAATCCTTTCGTGTTTTGAAGCATAACGGTTTTTGTTTGTTCAGCGTACATCGTCTCAACAATCGAGACGTGCGGGTCTGCGGCATGGAATAAAGCGTCTAGGTTTTTTACTTTCTCAATTTTCTTAGCAACATCCATCGATTTTAATTCTTCATTAAATAAATCCGTTAATTCTTCATATTTTGAATCACCGGCATAAATCACCGCTTCATCAGGTGAATCGATAATCTTTGCGGATTCGATGATCGTCGATACGATTGTATCGATGAGTTCTTCATCCATAATTTCCGTAGAATAGGTTCCCATTTTACCTTGATAAATACCACGAATGACCATGCTTGAAGAATCGGAAATTTCATATTTTTCTAAATGGCCTTCAAAGACTTCAATTGATAACTCATTCATATTGTTCAAAAAAACTTGAACATCGCTAATACCGGCTTTTTTCGCTTTTTCAAATAATTTTTCAATAAACATCTTTATTTCGCCCCTTTCTTTCCACCGACGGTAATCGATGAAACCCGAAGTGTCGGTTGTCCGACATCGGCGGGAATTGATCCGGAAGCCGATCCGCACATGCCTCTTGCACGGTCTAAGTTATTGGCAATCATATCAATTTTCCATAAAATTTCTGCCCCGTTACCAACTAAAGAAGCACCTCTAACCGGTTCAGCGATTTTACCATTGCGAATAATATATCCTTCGCTGACTGCGAAATTAAAGTCTCCGCTGCCAGGATTGACCGAACCGCCACCCATTTTCGCAGCGTATAACCCATATTCGGTTGAAGCGATGATTTCATCAAAGGTTGAAGTACCATTATCAATAAAGGTATTGGACATTCTTGAGGTTGGGGAATACCGGTACGATTCTCTTCTTGAAGAACCCGTTGGCTGATGTTCCATTCTCCGACTATTGAGTTTATCAACCATGTAAGATTTTAGAATTCCGTTTTCGATTAAGACACGACGTTGTTGCGGATATCCTTCGTCATCAAAGTTCGCAGAACCCCACCCATTTTCAATCGTCCCATCATCAATCGCAGTGACGATTGCGGATGCAACTTGTTGGTTCAGTTTGCCACAGAATACAGATGCGTTTTTCGCAACCGAAGTTGCTTCTAAAGAATGACCGCAAGCTTCATGGAAAATAACGCCGCCAAATTCATTGTCAATAACGACTGGCATAACACCGCTCGGACATTCATCCGCGAACAACATCGTTTTCGCAATTCTTGCAGCATCTCTGGCAATGTCTTCTAAGTTGACATCTTCCATAAAGTATTCATAACCTTTGCCCGTTCCAGGAGCTTCATATCCGGTTTGCATCATACCATCTTTCCCGGCAATGGCATTGATACCAATTCTGATTCGAGTGCGGTCTTCAGTAACATAACGACCCTCACTGTTCGCAATCAAAACAGTTTGAACCCATTCAGTTAAATTGACCATGACTTGTTGAATAACTTCATCATAAGCTTTTGCGGCTTTATACGCTTTCTTTAGCATTTCAACTTTTTCGGATTGTTTAACATCTAAAGGGCTGATTTTAACGCGATGTTTTTTTCCTACTTCAAGTTCCCCTAATTTAGTGGGTTTTGTTTTTGTTTCGTCAGTAAATGATTTGGAAAGATCACTGGCTAACTTCAGTAAATCTTCAGGGTTTTTAGAATTGGAAAAACCATAGACGCTTTGAAGTTTGTGGGCAATACGAACGCCAACACCAACAATTTTTCTACTGTTTGCCTTTTCAACGAGTCCGCCCACGGTTTGAATCGATCCCGATACTGTTTCTTCACAATATACTTCAGCGAAATCGCCACCCGTTGCAAGTGCAGTCTCGATGATCTTTTCTAATAAATGTTTGTCTAGCAACATGTTATTCCTCCTTGTGCATTTTTACGAAATTATATCATAACAATGTGAGAAAAAAAAGGCTTTTAAAAAAAGCCTTCGTAAAATCGTTTATTTTTTGAGTGCTGCGCCGATAAAATCACGGAATAGTGGATGTGGTTTTTCCGGTCTTGATAAAAACTCGGGATGGAATTGCGTTGCGACGAACCACGGGTGATTTTTGAGTTCGATGATTTCACACAACTTTGTTTCGGGGTTGATGCCAGAAAAAATCATCCCTTGTTTTTCGAACACTTTTTTAAATTTGTTATTGAATTCATAACGATGACGATGTCTTTCACGAATCTTTTCCGTACCGTAGGCTTTAAATGCCAAAGTGTCTTTTTTTACATCACAATGATAGAGTCCGAGTCGCATTGTTCCACCAAGTTCAATGCCGACATATTGTTCTGGAAGATAATCGATGACATTAAAAATTGTCTCCGGTTCAAATTCAGTTGAATTCGCTTCTGGAAGACCACAAACATTGCGCGCAAATTCAATGATTGATAATTGCATACCTAAACAAAGACCTAATAAAGGAATATTATGGGTTCTTGCGTAAGTAATCGCATGAATTTTTCCATCGATGCCTCTCGTTCCAAAACCACCCGGTATCAAAATTCCATCGCAACCCGATAATAATTCTTCGGTATTTTCTGCGCTGACTTCACTGGAATTAATCCATTTAATTGTAATTTTCGAATGATGGAAATAGCCTGCGTGTTTTAAAGCTTCTGTCACAGAAAGGTATGCATCATGAAGGGATGTATACTTGCCTACTAACGCGATGGTAACGTCCGCTTTTAACGTTTTAATGGTATTGACTAAACTGGTCCAACTTGTCATGTCACACGCTACTGTGTTGAGATTTAAGTGCTCACAGACAATCTCGTCAAGTTTTTGATCTTTAAAGTTTAAAGCAACTTCATATAAGACTTGAACGTCGATGCATTGGATGACCGCTTCTTTTCTAACGTCGCAAAATAAGGCGATTTTTTCGCGCATTGAATTGGTAATTTCATGACTGGTTCTTAGGACAATGACATCGGGGGTAATGCCTAATGAACGGAGTTCCTTCACACTATGTTGTGTCGGCTTTGTTTTTAATTCGCCTGTCGTTTCTAAATAAGGAACGAGGGTATTATGAATATACATTGTACTCGAATATCCGTAATCTCTTCTTGCTTGTCGAATGGCTTCTAAGAAAGGCAGTGATTCAATGTCACCGACGGTTCCACCGATTTCGGTGATAATAACATCTGCGTTTGAATCTCTCGCAGCGTCTTCTAATTTCGCTTTGATTTCATTGGTAATATGCGGAATGACTTGAACGGTCGCACCTAAAAAATCGCCACGACGTTCTTTCTCAATCACGGCTGAATAGATCTTGCCAGTGGTGACAGAACTATGAATCGATAGATTCTCATCGATAAAACGTTCATAATGTCCTAAATCAAGATCAGTCTCGGCACCGTCATCGGTGACGAAAACTTCACCATGCTGATAAGGAGACATGGTTCCGGGATCGACATTGATATAGGGATCAAATTTTTGCATAAAGACTTTTAATCCGCGATTTTTTAGCAGTCTTCCTAACGAAGCTGCCGTAATTCCTTTTCCTAAAGAGGAAACGACCCCACCGGTCACAAAGATAAATTTTGTTTGTTTCATGGTATTACACCTCATCAAATCAAATAAAAGCAAAAGGATTCCCCAAATGGAGAACCCTTAATTTTGTGAGCTCTTTAAAATTATAACAATTTCATTTTACAATTGCAATTGCTTTCTTCTTTTTATTCATCATACATGTCTTCGTAGTCATCCATGTACTCATTGTACTTATCGTCATCGAATTCTTCTTCTTGAACCAAAGCCTCTTCATCTTCGTCTTCAAAGTCTTCTTCGAAGTCATCTTCAAAGTCTTCTTCAAATTCTGGTTCTGCTTCTTCCTCTTCTTCGTCTTCCTCAAGTTCATCTTCTTCTTCAGGTTCGTCTTCTTCGTCTTCTTCGAATTCGACTTCTTCTTCGTATTCAGGGAACTCTTGATAATACGCGCCGTCTTTATCCCAAAGATCAATCGATTGACGAGATTTTAAATCCCATAAATCGTCTCCGGTATAAACAAACTTAGCAGAAATAATAAAATCAGCATAAAATTGGCTAATGATATCAGCAATTTGAGCTTCGGTGAACCCTTTAGATTCACTCATCACTTTAAACAAATGCAAGAAGGTCATGGGACCTTTGTTTTGTCTAAGAATAGCTTCCGCTGCTTCGATAAGTGACAATTGTTTAATGTCAGTCATTTTTTCCGTTCCTTCCATGTAAAATCCACTTAAGATTCATTTCATGATGTGTGACAACGGAATCGTTGTCAAGCATATCATAGAATAATGATAATTCTTGATCTGTTAGTAAGATATCTCTTGTCATAACGGTAAAGGGAAATGAGAGTCCTTGAGTCGTAAAGTGTCCGTCTGAAGGTTCATCCTTCTTTAAAAACAACTTCATCGATGTCATTCCGATTCTTTCAATTCTAACAAAGGTTTGTGAATATTCGACGACGTAACGGAAATTATCGTTATCAGTGAAGAATAATTTAGAACCGATGTGAGTTGCTTCTGCTTCGAAAACAGTCTCATTTTCGCCATTGATAGCCATTCGAAAGTGGATTTTGACTTTTTCCATAATTCACCTGTTTAATGCTTTACATATTATATATTAAAACCTTTGTAAATACAAGTATCATCATTTCATTATTTTTTTGATATTTTTTAGAATAAATTGTCATCATGTGAATAACTCTCGGTTAATACATTGACAACGATGTTATTACAGTGGTCACCGATTCTTTCCATATTGGAAAGGATGTCAACGTAGAATCCCGCTTCAGTTTCAGAACAGGTTTTATCGTTGATTCGGTTAATATGATTTTTACGGTATCTTTTGACAAGTTTATCGAGTTCGTTTTCGCGAATGTTAACTTCGGTTGCGATATCCTTATCTTTGGATTCAAACGCTTGAAGCGATTGATGTAATGTTTTTCGTAATAAAGCATAAAGATCCAATAAATC
>DIJY01000104.1:14604-18854 GCA_002421405.1 Caryophanales bacterium UBA5632
TAAATTCGTTAGATGGTCACCGATTCGTTCTAAATCACTGATGGTATCGATTTGTTTTGCCATCTCTGTCATTTCATAGCTTCCAAGTTCGCCAGCGCCGATTTTCACTAAATAGTTATGGATTTTATCATCCATTCCGTCAATGATTTCTTCACACTGTAAACCCATTTCCATATTTTTATGAATGTTCTCAAATGAATAGTCATAGGTATATTCAAACATCGCTCGACAAACATTTCCCATATTGATAATTGCTTTTTTTGAGTTTTCTAGTGCCAATACACCCGATCTACGAATGAGTGATTCGTCTAATACAATATCATCAATGATGACCTCATTCTTTGAAGGTATGAGTTTCGTCACAAGCCATACCATTTGTTTGATGAACCAGTAGAGAACAAAGACCGTCATTAAATTGAATAGTACGTGGGCGACAGATACGGTCATTTTATCAGTGAGATAGTCAACACCAAACAGATTTTTACTAATAAAGATTACAAGCATTGAATATGGCTTAATTAAAATAAAGAATACCACGCTACCGATGACATTAAACATGACGTGAATGGCGGCTGTACGTTTCGCAGCTGAAGGTGCACCAACGGATGCAAAGACCGAAGTAACCGTGGTACCGATGTTATCACCTAAGACAATGGCAATCGCCCCAATGAGCGGAACCCCTCCGGTAGAATAGAGTTGTTGCAAGAGACCGATGGTTGCGGAAGAAGATTGAATAACAATGGTTGTTCCTAGTCCGACCAATACCCCTAAAATCGGATATTCAGAGACATTTAACAATAGTTGAGCAAATCCAGGAAGTTGAACCAGTTGTTTCAATGAATCGCCCATTAATTCTAAACCGAAGAATAACATCCCAAATCCAAGAATGGTTCTACCGATATCCTTGATTTTCTTTTTTTGCATAAAGAATATTAAGAAGCTACCCACGAACATAATTGGCATTGCATATGCTCCGATATCCAATCCAATCATAATCGATGTAACTGTCGTTCCGATATTTGCGCCGAAGATAACTCCGACCGCTTGCGGTAAAGTCATGAGTCCGGCTCTAACAAGTCCAACGACTAACGCGGTAGTTCCTGATGAAGATTGAATTAATCCGGTAACAATAATACCAACAAAGATACCTTTTAACGGTGTGTTGGTTGTTTTCTCTAAAATGATTTTCATTTTCTTTCCGGCTATCTTTTTGAGAGCATCACCCATCATGTTAATACCAAATAAGAAAATACCGAGACCGCCTAAAATATGAAATATCGTCCATTGCCAATCGATTGTGACGCCAAATACCAACATATACATCCTCCGATTATAAAAATTAGGGGTAACATAGTCCATATTATTGAATTGTCTAAAGACAAATTATTTTTTAAGTTTTCAGCCGCTATCATTATAACAAATACTTGACTATAATGTAACATAGGAAAACACTTTCATAATAAAATATTGAACCTTTTCAAAGAAAAAATCCGATTATTCATCGGATTTCAAATTTGCTTTATAATCTTTGACTAATTCGTCAGCGTCTTTTAAGAGTTTTTCTACTGTTTCCCAATTTCCGACGTTTGCTCCGCAAGCCATCGGATGACCTCCGCCATCATATTTATTCGCTAATAAATTAATCGCAGGTCCTTTCGAACGGAGTCTCGCTCTCACAATGTTATTTTCATATTCTGCAAATAACATCCATACAGGACAATCTTCTAAACAAGATAATTCATTGACCAGTGATGTTGCTTCTTCTAATGATACATCAAACTTCTTGATGATTTCTGGAGACATTTTTATATAAGCGACACCATTCGGCGTTTTTTCAAAGTTTTGAAGCACATATCCTTGAAGTTTCATTTGATTTTCAGTTTTGATATCGAGCATCGTTAAGATGCCACCAAAATCTAATCCAAAATCAATCAAATGTGCGACCGCTTTAAAAGTATCGGCGGTAACACTGCGATATTTAAATCTTCCTGTGTCAGTTACAATTCCAGTATATAAAGCTCTTGCGGCTGCCATATTGAGTTTTAAGATGTTTGAATATTCCATATAGAATTCCAAAATGATTTGCGAAGTTGCAGGACGAGTCACATCAACGTACTGATAATCACCATATTGATCAACTGGGAGATGATGGTCAATCTTTATGACATAATCGCCTTTAATGAAACGTTGATCCGCAACTCGATCTCTTGTGGCGGTATCAACGACGATGGATAATGCGCCTTTATAGAATTCATCGGGAATAACATCAACTTCGCCGATGAATTTAACATAATCCGCCGTTTCACCAACGGTATAAACTTCTTTTTCTGGGAATGATTCTTTTAGAATGTGTTTTAAACCAAAGCCGGCACCATAACAATCGCCATCTGGGCGCATGTGCATATGGATGATAATGCGTTTATATTCTAGTATTTTGTCGAGTATGTGTTGTTTATCCATGATTAATTTCCTCCAATAGTTGATCTAAATCTTTTATAATTAAATCGGTTTCTTCCCATGAAAGTACAGAACAGCCACAGGCTAATAAATGTCCGCCGCCGCCATATTTTTTGGCGATATCGACAATCGGTATTGTTTTACTGCGTAGTTCACATAAGATTTTACCGGTTTTTTCTTCAAAAGTAAAATTTGCCCAGATACTGACTTCATCAATACCCGACATTTGATTCACCATGCCTCGGCTGACACTGTAAGAATCGATGTTATTTTCTTTTAAGAAATTTAAATCGTTCTTGCGGTACGCAATTCCGTTATTAGAAAATTCTACCGTACTAAAGAAAATCGCTTTTAACCGTTTCATCCTTAAAGGCTCTGAATACATACCTGCATAAATGGACTGAATATCAATTCCTTTGTCTAAGAGTTTGCCTGAAATCGCAAAAGTGCTAGAACTAACACTTTTATAGAGGAATCTTCCGGTATCAGAGACAATTCCAGTATAAAGGGCGGAAGCTGAATTTTGGGGTACTTGAAGATTAGATTCAAACAAGAATTTCGCAACCATTTCCGCACAAGAAGACGAATCGGTATCTCTGAGATAGTAATCATAACGAATATCGGGATCGTTTTGGTGATGGTCGATTAACACCAAAGTCTTTGCTTGTTCATAAAGACTTCCTTCGAGCATTTGTTTGGCAACTGTATCAAGAATAAAAACAAGCGATTCTTGATAAAGCGATGAATCTATGTCATCAAGGGGCTGAAAATGGTTCAGTGCGTTGGTATCACCGACAGCATAAATTTCTTTATTCGGAAAATTGGCTTTTAGTGCATAATATAATCCAAATTGAGATCCATAAGCATCTAAGTCTGGATTCTTATGCCTCAATATGATGATTTTATCATTTGCATGTATTAATTCATTAATTTTATTGTTCAAAATTATCATTCCTTTACGATTTGTTTATAGCATTTTATTATAGCATTTTTCTTCAATTTGATAAAGCAAATGAATTGAAATCGCATCAGAATGAGTATATCCCTTGTGATTTATGAAATCGTAGAGAAAGATTGGCGTTTTCACAATAATATGATATACTAATAAAGCAAATAACATTACAATGAAAGTTGGGTTAAATTATGAATTCATTATTTAAAAAACTATCAATTCTTTTCATTCTATTGATGGTTGGAACGACAACCGTTGCTTGTGACTTTTTCTCCAAGACAACAACCACATCGGCAACCGATATTACCACTGGCACCACCACGATAACAACCGAAGGAACAACGACCGAATACCTTACCTCTGGAACTTGGTGGCAACAAGAAACCTCAATTGAATTATCCGGTTCTTATAAAACGGTCTATGAACTCGGAGAAGCGTTAGACACTTCTTTATTAGTTGTGAAATCCGTCAACGGCTTAGGATATAAGACGCTAATTTCTTCTAGTAATTACACAATCTCAGGCTATGACGCTAATTCGACTGGAATACAAGTCGTCACTGTAACTTATAATTCATTAACTGCAACTTTTGTGGTTTATGTTAAAGAAGCCATGACTATCGGTAACTTCAGCTTAGCTGTCACCGCACCAACAAAGACAGAATATCTCATTGGTGATGAATTTGATTTAACTGGCATTGAAGTTAGACTTATCGCTGAAGATGAATCCTATATTATATTAAGTGACACTCAATATACACTTGATGGCTATAACATGATGCAATCAGGGATACAAACTGTTACGATATCCACCTTAGGACTTGAAACATCTTTTACGATAAC
>DIJY01000022.1 GCA_002421405.1 Caryophanales bacterium UBA5632
TGGGCTAAAATATGAGAGATATATGAAGAAAAAATATGCTAAATATAGGTCAATCATTCCATCTTAAGCCCTTGAATTAACTGCAATGCTATGATAAAATCTTGATACATTACAGTATCGAGAGGGATGGTTAATTCATGAAAAGAGGAATGTCGGTTCCGCTAGGCATTAACATGAAAAAATTACGCATCATTCAATTTATGTTTATTGATGCCATGTGTATCGCTTTGACATACTCTCTTGCGATTCTAGCATTGACAATGCCGCCTTTAAGTGTAATGCCACATGAACAAGTGGTTTTAGCCTTTACAATGCTGCCATTTATCATTCTTTTTAAAATAGTATTTTATCTCTTATTTAAACTTTACCAATTAGTTTTAGATACTTTTGGATTTGATGAAATCATCCGTGTATTTATTGCAGTATTCCTCTCGACAGCAATTATTGCAACAGTCACTCTTGCAATTCGTAATTTTCATTTCATCCCTGAACAATTTTTTATATTTATTTTTTTCCTAGAAGCTACATTATTAGCAGGGACGAGAGTATCGAAACGCTTATTAAAACATATCTTATTTCGACAAAGAAATCCATTCGGTAAAAGAACCATGCTTGTCGGTGCTGGCGCAGGCGGTAAAATAGTAATTGATGAGTTAAGAAATAATGAAATGTTTAATAATTATCCGGTGGCTTTCGTTGATGATGATCCGATGAAAATCGGAAAACTAATGGCTGGATTACCCATTTATGGTCCAATCGACCAAATTCCTGATTTAATTGACCAACTTAGAATTGATGAAGTCGTTATTTCAATCGCAAATATTGAGAATGACCGGCTTCAGCAAGTCATTAAATTGATTGCAGAACGACCTGTTAAAATCCGTCGATTACCCCAATTTAAAGAACTTAGAAAAGACGCTCCGAAACGCTTGCTTGAAGTTAACGTTGAAGATTTGTTATCTCGTAACGTCGTTGATTTGGATATGGATGGAATTTACGAATTTATCTCCGGAAAAAAAGTGATGGTTACGGGTGCAGGGGGATCAATCGGCTCAGAATTAGTTCGACAAATTTTGAACTATAATCCATCCAGTATTCTTTTAGTTGATATTTATGAAAATGGAATTTATGACCTGCAAATGGAATTAAATCGTAAATATCAATATGACCCAAAAGCGATAAAACCCATTGTATTAATTGCTTCTGTCTATAACTACGATAGAATGAATAAAATATTTGATTCTTTTAAACCACAACTATTATTTCACGCTGCCGCCTATAAACATGTTCCACTGATGGAAGACTCTGCTGTTGAAGCAGTGAGAACCAATGTCATTGGAACATATAATATTTCGAAACTTTGTAGTGAACACGGTGTTCAAAAAATGGTTCTTGTTTCTAGCGATAAAGCTGTAAGACCGACGAATGTCATGGGCGCAACCAAGCGCTTTGCGGAGATGATTATTCAACATTTCAACTCAATCTCACAAACAAAATATTCAGCAGTTAGATTCGGAAATGTTTTAGGATCAAATGGTTCCGTTGTCCCCTTATTCAAAAAGCAAATTGAAAATGGCGGGCCAGTGACTGTCACCGACAAAAATATCATTCGTTACTTTATGACCATTCCCGAAGCGGTCGGGTTAATTCTTCAATCCGGTACTTTTGCGAATGGTGGTGAAATATTCATTCTTGATATGGGTGAACCTGTCAAAATCATTGATTTAGCTGAGAAAATGATTATGTTGGCGGGACTAAGACCTTATACAGATATTGACATCAAAATCACAGGATTACGTCCGGGTGAAAAACTATATGAAGAGTTATTGGTAAGTAATTCTATAGATCAAACAAAAACAACAAATAAAAAAATATTCATTGATAACGTCATTGATGGCGAGAAAGTCGATGATGAAATTCAACTCATTCGCAATCAGTTTGAATCCCTCAATAATCTAGAAATTAAAGAAATGGTTCAACATTGCGTACCAACCTATACCATTAAGAAATAGCATACGAGGCCGTATGCTTTTTTCATAAATAATGATATAATATCAATGGTGGTAAATATGGAAAAATTGAATATCCTCAGTATTGGGGATAAAGTTACAGTAGAAATAAAAAAGTTAGGCATTAACGGCGAAGGGATTGGTTATTATAATCAATTAGCCGTTTTTGTGCCAGGTGCGATTACTAGAGAAACCGTTGATGTTGAAATCATTGATGTTAAGACGGGTTTTACACTTGGGAAAGTCATTTCAATCACAAATCCTTCAGAGCGTCGTTTAACACCGCCCTGTCCTTTTTATGAAAAATGTGGTGGTTGTCAGTTGCAACATGTCGAATACTCTGAACAATTAAAACATAAACAACATTTATTAAAGCAGTCATTTAAACGCTATACAAAACTTGATGTCGATCGAATTTTGATTAAAAAAACATTAGGGATGAAACATAATTATGGTTACCGCAACAAGTCACAAATGCCCTTTAAAAATACGAATTTTGGACTAGCTTTAGGTTTATATGAACCGGGATCTAATTATTTTGTGCCCATTGATTCATGCATGGTTCAACACGAAGTTGTGAATCAAACAAACGAAGCCATTTTAAGTCTATGTCGCGAGAAAAATCTATCGGCTTATGATACGCGTAATAAAGAAGGAATTTTGATGAATCTAATCACAAGATATATGGAATCATCGAATTCAATTCAAGTAACTTTTATCGTCACTGAGTTCGTTGATTCTTTAAATCAAATTGCCGAAAAAGCAAAACGATTAATTCCTAATTTAAAATCAATTCATTACTCAATCAATCATCCTAAAAACACTTCAATGTTTGGTAAATCGGTTGTTAAAATTTGGGGTGATGATTATATTGATACAATCTTTAAAAATCGTACCTATAAATTAAATCCAGAGGCATTTCATCAACTCAATACAAAGCAAATGGAAGTATTATATAATGAAATTGATAAAGCGGCCGGCTTAAAAGGGTTTGAAACCGTCATCGATTGTTTTTCTGGCATTGGTATGACAGCGATTGAAATGGCATCACGAGTAAAAGCGGTTTATGGAATTGATTACGCAGAAGCTTCCATCAAAGATGCGAAACAAAATGCGGAAATCAATCAAATAAAAAACGTGTATTTCATTCATGATCGTGTTGAAAAATCCTTACCTGGATTGATTGAGAAAAAAGGAAAACC
>DIJY01000072.1 GCA_002421405.1 Caryophanales bacterium UBA5632
ACGCCCCCTTCAGATACAGGATACGTTATTTTGGGGAAAGTTGTCGAATCTTCTGCGATTAAGATCACAGAATGATCGGCTTGCTTGACGGCGATACTTAAATTTTGAAGAAATTCTACGGCAGGGTAGTTCGTTCCATTCGATTGATTGCCTAAATAATAGACAATATTCGATACGGCATCAATACGGAATCCGTCACAATGGAAATAGCGCATCCAAAATAATGCATTCGATGTGAGAAAACTTCTGGTTACACCTTTTCCTAAATCAAGGTTAACGGTACCCCATACTTCGTTTTCCCGAATCTTATAATCGGAATATTCATAGAGCGGCTCACCGTCAAAGAGATAAAGACCATGAGCATCTTTACAAATATGACCCGGAACCCAATCAAAGATCACACCGATATTATTTTGATGACACATATCAATCAAGTACATTAAATCTTTAGGAACACCATATCTTGCCGTTGCGCTAAAATAACCCGTCCCTTGATAACCCCAAGATTCGTCTAAAGGATGTTCAACGATTGGCATGAGTTCAATATGGGAAAAACCATGAGCTTTTACATAAGGGATTAGATAATCCACAAATTCGTTGTATTTGTGGAGTGATCCGTCCGGTTTTGTCATCCACGTGCCAAGATGCACTTCGTAGATTGCGAGTTTATCAGTGTATATCGAATGATTTCTGCGTTTTTCAAGGTAAGTTGTATCGCGCCAAACATACCCATCGATATCATAAACCTTTGAAGATGTTTCTGGTCGATTATCGGAAAAATAAGCGTACGGGTCCGATTTAAAAATCGTTTGCCCATAGGCCGTGACGATACAATATTTATATCGGGTCCATTCTTGTAATTTTGGAATGAAAAGTCTGTAAATTCCGATAGGGTCGATTTTTTCCATCACATGAATTCTTGAATCCCAGTTATTAAAATCCCCAATTACAGAGACAATTTTCGCATGAGGAGCGTAGACGGTAAATCGGACCCCCATGACACGATTGAGATCATCTTTAATGATATGACTGCCGAAATGCTTATAAGCTTCTATAAGTTTGCCTTCGTTAAACAAATACAGATCAAATTCAGTCATTAAGTCGTTCATGATTATCTCCCTTCAATATACTTTTTTATGGTATCATAACGATACCCTTTAGCCATCAGTGAAGAAACAATCTTATTTTTCTTATCATAATCCGATAAACTTGAATCATCATAACGTTTCAAAAGCTTTTTATAATCTTTTTCAAGCAACCCTTGTTCTGCTTCGCTTGAATTGAATAAGTGTCCGCGTTTGGAAACAAAAGCATCGCAGTCCTCTAAAGAATATCCTTTAAGGTACAAGTATTGTTTCATTAAAAGCATCGCTTTCGCTTTTGGTTTTGACGAAAGCGAATTGATCTTTTTATCAAACAATCGATTGAGGTTATTTTGAATTGAAGCGTCGTTCATACGCGCCAAAATGTGTTGAAGGTATAAATCGGAAATCCCTTTTTGTTTTAAGTCGTAGGTTATCTTAACAGGTCCAATGAATTTCAAATGAAATGCGTGTTCAAAGTAAAGTAAGGTATATTGTTCATCATCGAGAAAATGGAACTTAATGAGTTTGTCGATGATTTGATTGATTTCGGTTGATGAATCAGTTATATCTTCTAAATAAAGACGCATTTCCTGAACGGTTTTCGGATAGCGATTGAGTAATGTTTTTGCTTTTTGATAAACTGTATCGATTTTGTAGTCGGCTTTAAAAATGCGAAAAGCCGTTTCATCTAATAATTTCCCCTTGATTAACCGATGGTTGACCACAAGATCTTCAGAAACGACATAATCATGCATATTCATTAAACTATCCGAGAATGTGACAGTGTAAGTTAACTTATTGTTGGCCTTTAACCCTTCGACTTTCATCATTTTTTACAAACACCTCTTCTTTGGTGGACCATTCCCCTTGAATTTCCGAAGCTGGTGTAACATATACGAATGCCTTAGGATCATTGGTTGCGATGATTTTACGCACCATATGATACTCAGTATTTTGAATAACCATAATGAGTAATGTTTTTTGACTCTCAGTGAAACCACCTTGACTTTTCAATTCAGTGACTCCACGCCGTAACATTGCAAATAATTCCGCCTTTATTTCTTTTGGTTTATCAGTAATGATATTCACTGCTTTTTTTGATTGGCTGCCCATCACGATTGAATCTGAGACTTGACCAGAAATAAAGACCATCACGACCGCATAGAGTAAGTTAATAAAACCTTGATTGAGACCGCCAGGGAAGGTTAAAGCTCCTAAGACGATAATCAAGCCATCCACTAAATATACGGACAATCTGAGGGATAATTTCGTATACTTTTTGACAATTTTGATGATGATATCTGATCCACCGGTTGAGCCACCGTATTGAACAACAATACCAAAACCAACCCCCGCGAGCATTCCAGCGTAAAGAATGACCAGTAATAAGTCGCTATCTCTAAAAGTAGGATCAGGAATCATGATTTCAAATAAAGCTAAAAAAATTGGAAAGAGCAAACTACCAAAGATACTGTTGAGCAATTCCTGTTTTCCAAGGAAAAAAAATGCAACGACTAGAAGAAACGTATTTAAAACGAGCGAGAAAAACGAGATGGGAAGTGTTGGGATGTAACGATGGAGAATCATCGCTAAACCCGTTGATCCACCCACGACTAATCCTGAAGGTATGACAAAGAAATAGTAGGCGACTGCCATCGCCAAGACGCCAAGCGTCAAGAAAAAATATTGTTCGAATTTGCCGATTTTACGGATTTTAAAGAATCTTGCTGGCATAGGTTTATCCTTTTGATTCCTCGTTTTGTTTGATGAGGAATGCATCAATAAAATCGTCTAAATCGCCGTCCATGACTCTTTGAACGCTCCCCGTTTCATAATCGGTACGATGGTCTTTCACCATCGAATAAGGATGCATGACATAGGAACGAATTTGTGAGCCAAAAGCATTGGATATTTTATTGTTTGCGAGTAATTCTAATTGGTCGTGTTGACGTTCGAGTTCGAGTTGGTATAGTTTCCCTTTTAAAACCTTCATCGCGGTTTCGCGATTTTGAATTTGACTGCGTTCATTTTGACAAGTCACGACAATCTTGGTTGGTAAATGTGTGATTCTAACAGCAGAATCGGTCGTATTGACGCTTTGGCCGCCGTTACCGCCTGAACGATACACATCGATTTTTAAATCTTCATCCGCAATTTCAATGTGAATGGAATCATCCAGTTCGGGAACGACCGTTACCGAAGCAAATGAAGTGTGTCTTCGACCCGATGCATCAAATGGGGAAATACGAACAAGCCGGTGGACGCCTGATTCAGCTTTCAAATAGCCAAAAGCATTAGGACCGGCAATGAGAATCGTGGCTGATTTTAAACCAGCTTCATCACCAACCATATAATCAAGAACGGAAACTTTATATCGTTTTGATTCAGCATATCGCATATACATCCGGTAAAGCATCTCCGCCCAGTCTTGGCTTTCAGTGCCGCCAGCACCGGGATGAAATTCGATAATCGCATTGAATTTATCATAAGGCTTATTGAGGAGGGTAGATACTCTTAATTCGGAAATCATTTTTTTGTAGTTTCGAACATCAGAATCAATTTTTGAAAGGTCAGTCGTTTCATCAATTTCAGCGAGTTCGTAAGTCATTTGTAATGTATCATATAGTTCTCGAATTTCTTGATAAGCGGAAATTTTAGCCTTTAAAATGTTTTGTTTTTCAATGATGGCTTGTGCCTTTTTTTGATCGGACCAAAAACCGGAAGCAAAGGTTAATGCGTCCAGCTCGGATAGTTCTTTTTGGTAAGCCTCCAAATCGAAAGAATTGTCGAGAAACTGAAGCTCTTCTCGCAATTCTGCCAAAATGACTTTTAATTCGAGATAAGTCAAATCAATCACCTGTTCTTAATGAACATTTTGTCCATGACAATGTTTAAATTTTTTACCAGAGCCACAAGGACACGGGTCGTTACGACCAACGGTCACTTGGACTTTTAGGGGTTGACGTTTACGTGTTTCGTCTTCTTTGCCCGAAAACGTCGAGATGGGTTTTGCGACTTGAACACGTTCGGTATTTTGTCTAACTTGCGCCTTTAAAACGAAACGCGTGACTTCGCTTTGAATGGTCTGAACCATGGTTTCAAACATTTTGAAACCCATTTCTTGATATTCTCTAAAAGGGTTAATCTGCCCATAACTTTGCAAAGTAACTGATTGGCGCAGTTCGCTCATTGAATCGATGTGTTGAACCCAATAAGTGTCAACGACACGGAGAGTAATGGCTTTTAAAAAGTCATTATAGACTTTTTCATTGGCTAATGATTTTTTGGTTTCAACCTCTTTTTTATAAGAATCCATCACATAGGACAATAAGTCAGTTGCAGGGTTGAGAACTAACGCTTGGTCTAAAACATCTTTTGGAAAGTATCGATTGAGTTGTTTCCACGCATCTTGACGTTCTAAATTTGCATTCGCAACAATGCCACTCAAAGTCGCTTCAATCATGGAATTAACTGAATCTTCAATGACTTCTTTGAATAAAACATCGGTTCTCTGTGCGTAGATGATTTCTCTTTGACGACGGAGAATCTCGTCATATTGTAAAACTGTTTTGCGTCGGTCAAAGTTATTGCCTTCAATTTGATGTTGAGCCCGAAGAACCATTTTTGAAAACATCCCGTAATCGAGCGGTTGTTCTTGATCCGAACCTTTTGTAACGGTAATCATAGAAATCATTCGTTTGAACCGATCGCCACCGAAGCGGCGCATTAAATCATCATCAGCGGATAAATAAAAACGAGAATAACCGGGGTCTCCTTGACGTCCACTTCGTCCTCTTAACTGATTGTCAATACGTCTCGATTCATGACGTTCAGTACCAATAACTGCTAAACCGCCTAATGCGACTACGCCTTCACCTAGTTTAATGTCGGTACCACGGCCCGCCATGTTCGTTGCGATTGTTACAGCACCTTTTTGACCGGCATTTAAAACAATTTCAGCTTCTCGCTCATGTTGTTTTGCATTGAGGACATTGTGCTTAATATTACGTTTCTTAAGTAAACTACTTAATAATTCAGAACTTTCGATCGAGATTGTACCAATTAGAAGCGGTTGCCCTAATTTATGACGTCTTTCGATTTCGTCTGCGAGAGCGATGTACTTCGCATTCATTGAAGCAAAGATTAAATCATTGTCATCAATTCTAACAACGGGCATGTTGGTCGGTATTTCAACGACGAACATGTTGTAAATATTACGAAATTCTTCTTCCTCGGTTTTAGCAGTACCGGTCATACCGGCAAGTTTTTTATACATCCGGAAGAAATTTTGGAAGGTAATCGTTGCGAGTGTCGTGGTTTCTTTTTTGACCTCAACTGCTTCTTTTGCTTCTAAAGCTTGATGTAATCCTTCAGAAAATTGACGACCATGCATTAAACGACCGGTAAAAGGGTCAACGATGATGACCTTCCCATCTTGAACCACATAATCAACATCCTTGGTCATGATGTAATTTGCCTTAAGGGCATTGTTGATATGGTGTAATAAAACAACGTTATCCAAATCATATAAATTATCAATATGGAAAAATTCTTCAGCTTTATGAATACCGATTTCAGTTAAATTAACGGTCTTATCCTTGATATCGACTTGAAAATCACTTTCGCCAATGCGAATGGCGAAAATGTTTGCTTGAAGGTATAATTGCGCAGTGTTTTTTTCACCGCCAGAAATAATGAGTGGTGTTCTCGCTTCATCGACTAAAATCGAGTCAACTTCATCGATGATTGCATACGATAACGGTCGTTGAACGATTGCTTCCTTATAAATAACCATGTGATCTCTTAAGTAGTCAAATCCCAATTCATTGTTGGTTGAATACAAAATATCGCAATTATACGCTTCTCGTTTCTGTTCTGGTGTTAATTCACGAGTGTTAAGGCCAACCGTGAGTCCTAAATAACGGAACAAATCACCGATTTCGCCTTGAGCTTCACGCGCAGCCAAGTATTCATTGACAGTAACGATATGAACGCCATCGCCGGATAAAGCGTTTAAAAATGCAGGCATGACCGCGGTCAAGGTTTTACCTTCACCGGTCTTCATTTCTGCGATGTTACCTTCGTGAATCACAATTGCACCCATGACTTGAACTCTAAAGGGTGTCATACCAGTCACACGCGTTGATGCCTCTCTAACAAGCGCAAAAGCTTCAATCATTAACTGGTCGAGTGTTTCACCATTCATATATCGTTGTTTCATTTCTATTGTTTTTGCTTTTAATTCATCTTCTGAGTAAGATTGAAAGGTTGGTGCAAGCGCCAAAACTTGGTCTGCGATTTTTTCGAGACGTCTTAACGTTTTTTTATTTGGGTCTAAAAATCCTAACATGAAAGTCACCTCTTCATAACATAATAATAATACCATATTTTATGGTATATTCACAACTTTATTTGACTTGCTTTTCAAAAAAAAGTGACCTATGAAAGGTCACTTCATAATCTTTACTATTCCGTTTCTATAATCCCATATTTTCCATCTTCTCGAAGATAGATAACACAAACTTCATTATCTTCGTTTCTAAAGATGAAGAAATCGTGTCCGAGTAATTCCATTTGAGTGATTGCTTCTTCGGTAGATAAAATATCGAGTTTGATTCTTTTGAGTTTAACTGGAGAGGTTAATTCGCGTTCAAGTTTCTCAAAATCAATTTCATCGGTTTTAAAAGCGTCTTTTAATCCGGTTCTTACTTGCAAGCTTCGGTTCATTTTGTATTTGTTTTTACGAATTTGGGCTTCAAGTTTGTCGATCGCGATGTCGATTGCAGCATACATATCCTTGTCGGCTACTTCTGCCCTAATCGTGAGGAATTTAATCGGTATCGTGATTTCAACTTTCATGAGGTCTTTTTCAACTTTACAGATGACGAAAGCCTCGAGTTCCTCTGAGAAGACTTTTTCAATCTTCTTGAGTTTTTTTTCAACATAACTTCTGATTGCTGGTGTGATTTCCAAGCCGTTCTTGCCACGTACATCAAGTTTCATTTACATCACTCCTTTGAATTATAGTTGATACAATTACATTGTAACATGCACGTAAATCGATGTAAACTAACCTACTGGATTTTTCTCAAAAAAACCACTAAAACCAAACAGAATCTTCATAATTTGACCAATCATAGTAAAAAAGCGAATAAAAGCGCAAAGGCGATAAACCCTTTATGATTGGAAACCATTGTGGAAAATTAGTATATTCTGTATCTTCAATTAGAAGAGTCAGTCCTTCATTCAAATAGTCACTCATCAATGCTTTAAAATAGGACTTCATGAATCGATATAAAATTCTTTTCTTTTTGGGATCGTTATCTTCAATCATAAAAACAGAATGGTATTCAATGATTCCTCTCTCTATGGGTATGACTTCATAAGTGTATGTGGGTTCATACTGCATTAAACATTCGGGACAAAGAATCCGTATTTGAAATAACGTCTTAAAACTCAGTGACTCAGAATATATTTTGTCGCACAGCTTACAAATCATGATCCAAAAGCCCTCTTTTACTTGCTTCACGATTCATATGAACAATGTAAGCTTTCGCTGCTTTAATTTCACGATTAATTCTAGATGTAAATAGCACAATTTCGCCATTGGGAAAATCAATATGTCTTCCGACTCTACCAGCAATTTGAATCAAGGTATGTCGATTAAATACGCTATGATTGGCATTGATGATGCCAACATCAACTCCCTTGATGGTGATACCTCGTTCGAGAAGAGTAGTCGTGATTAAAGTTAATATTTTCCCTTCTCGAAATTGTTTGATTTTATCATTCCGATTTTGATCGACACTTGATACATTTAAACAACGAATTCCTTGGACTCTAAATCCCATCTCCAGTTGCTTTCCGATTTCGATTGTCGGAACAAAAATCATCGTTGAGATATTCATTTTGATTTTCATTTCAATCCAAATGAAAAGTTCATTATCAAAGAATGATTGATTAACTTGATGCGAATTTTTTGTATAGACAATACGAAAATGATCAAGCTGATGACGATGATACCTCGCAGGTAAACGGTATATCGATTTTCTTGCTTTTTTCATCGATTTTATGCTTTTATCTTCATAGGTCGCACTCATCATGATGAAGCATCCTTCCGGTTTTAACGCTCGTTTTACGAGGCGTTCAAGAAAAAGATTATTTTTATAGGGAAAAGCATCTGCTTCATCAATAATCATAAGATCAAATTCATGATAATAATGGATGAGTTGATGAACCGTTGATATCAAAATATCTGCGTTTTCATCAATCTTCTCATCACGATAAAGTGAATGAATCACCGTCTTTGGAAAGATGGGTATAAACCTTTTTGTGAGTTCCTTCACAACATCAGTTCTGGGAATTGCAAGGCATATTTTATATCCCATTTGAAGCGAACTGAATATCGTTTCATACAATATTTCCGTTTTACCGGCACCACATACGGCGTATAAATAGCCTTCATGATTACTTTTCAGGGAATTTAGTAGGAATTGAGACGCCTTTTTTTGTTCTTCCGATAATTCGAATTTGAGGTTCATAACATGTTCTTTCTTTTGAATGACTCTTTCAAATCGATATAAATAGGTTCCCTCAACGACCCTTCCAAACCCTTCGCAATCGCGGCAATAATACCTGAAGTAATCATCAAGTGAAGTATTATTAATTTCTCCCCCACAACGTTGACAAATATGATCCAAAATAGCAGGTATTTTGTGAGCATTGACAGTATGATCAAGCACAAGACTTTGTTTCAAAAAAATCACCCAACAACACAATACGCATCGTTGGATGATTTGCTTTTATCTTATATAACAATATTGACAAGTTTGTTGGGGACAATAATCACTTTTTTTATTGTTTGTCCTTGAACATGAGCTTGTATTTTCTCTGAAGCAAGCGCCATCGCTTGAAGTTCCTCTTGGCTTGTATTCAGATTGACAACCATTTTGTCGCGGATTTTGCCATTGACATTGATGACGATGACGACTTGTTTATCGATTAATTGAGCATCATCATAAGTTGGCCAAGGAGTAAACACTAGTGATGCCTTATTTCCAATTGCTTCAAAGATTTCACTGGTAATATGCGGTGCAAATGGATACGATAAAATCGTCAAAGTTTCAAGATCTTTTCTTGTGATTTCAGAAGCTGACGTTGCTTCATTCACTGCAATCATCAGTTTCGAAATTGCGGTATTAAATTTCATTTGTTCGATATCGTCGCCAACGCCTTTAATGGTTTTGTGAATCAATGATTCTAGCGCTTCTGAATAACCTGCTTTATCTATTACTTTTTCTTGAAGTCTCCAAAGTTTATCTAAGAATCTTCGAGCCCCTTTAAGGCCTGCTTCATTCCATGGCGTTGCCATTTCATAATCGCCAATAAAGAGAATGAATACTCTCAATGTGTCGGCTCCGTATTCAGAAATAATTTCCATCGGATTCACAATATTGCCGCGTGATTTAGACATTTTTTCGCCGTCTTCACCTAAGATTAGACCTTGTGCAGTTCTTTTTTTATAAGGTTCACTATGCGGGACAATGCCTTGATCATTTAAGAATTGATTCCAAAAACGAGAGTATATTAAATGGCGAGTCACATGTTCCATTCCGCCATTGTACCAATCGACTTGACCCCAATATTTCATTTTGTCTTTTGAAGCAATTTCTTCAGCATTTCTTGGATCCATATATCTTAAGAAATACCAACTTGATCCGGCCCATTGCGGCATCGTATCTGTTTCTCTTCGAGCGATTTTACCACATTTCGGACAGTTGCATCTTGTAAAGGACTCAATCTTGGCAAGTGGACTTTCACCGGTATCTGTTGGTTCAAAGTGTTCTACCATCGGCAATGTGACCGGAAGGTCTTCATAGGGAACTGGGACAACTCCACAATCATCGCAATAGATGATCGGAATGGGTTCTCCCCAATAACGTTGACGGTTAAATGCCCAGTCTTTCATTTTATATTGGGTTGAGGAAGAGCCGATGTTGTTTTGAATCAAATAATCAATGATTGTTTTCTTGGCATCTTTGACACTGAGTCCATTAATGATTCCACTATTAACCAAAATACCAGTTTCGGTGTTCGTAAAGGCGGCTAAAGAAATGTCTCCGCCTTGAATGACTTCTATGATTTCAAGTTCATATTTCTTGGCAAATTCATAATCGCGTTCATCATGTCCGGGTACCGCCATAATCGCGCCAGTGCCATAAGTAATGACGACGTAATCAGATATAAAAATGGGAATATTCTTTTTTGTCAATGGATTGATTGCTTCAATTCCTTGGATGCGAACCCCAGTTTTATCTTTATTGAGTTGAATCCGTTCAAATTCAGTTTTGCGTTTTGCGAGGTCTTGATACTCATGAACTTCATCAAGATTTTTAATGGAGTCCTTATGGGATTCTAAAATGGGATGTTCTGGCGCTATGACCATGAATGTTGCCCCATAAATAGTATCGGGACGAGTTGTAAATACTTTGAGTGAATCGTGATTGTTTGCGAGATCAAAAGTAATATAAGCCCCTTCTGAATGGCCAATCCAGTTTTCTTGTTCAGTTCGGATTCGTGATGTCGATTCAAAGTCATTGAGTCCAGTTAGTAATTTCCCTGCATATTCGGTAATTTTAAGGAACCAAACATCTTTTTCAAGTTGAATGACATCAGCTCCGCAGCGGTCACACTCCCCGCCTTGGGACTCTTCATTTGACAAAACGACTTTACAATCAGGACAAAAATTAACGAAAGTTTTGGATTTATAAACCAATCCTTTTTCGTACATTTTTAAGAATATCCACTGAGTCCAGCGGTAATATGATGGATCTGTGGTATCAACTACTCGGTTAAAATCAAAGGAAAATCCCGTCGCCTTTAACTGTTCAGTAAAAACTTCTATATTGATATCAGTTACAACTCGAGGATGGATTTTATTCTTGATTGCGTAGTTTTCGGTTGGCAAACCAAATGCGTCAAACCCAATCGGAAATAAGACATTATATCCTTCCATCCGTCTTTTTCTTGAAATGACTTCAAGTGAAGCATAGGCACGAATATGTCCCACATGCATCCCAGCGCCACTCGGATAGGGAAATTCGACTAAATTATAATATTTGGGTAACTTATCAAAATCCTTTGCTTGGAACGCGTTGGATTGATACCAAAAATCTTGCCACTTCTTTTCAACTTTTTGATGATTGAAACTCGGAACAAATGCACTCATATAAGCCTCCTAAAAAAATAAAAAATCGTCCTCACATAGAAGGACGATTATAAATAACCGTGGTACCACCTTGATTCCGGAATAATCCGGCTCTTAAATCGTTAACGCCGATGACGGATGATCCTCACGTGTTGCGGATCATCGGCTCCCTAGACTAATTCATGAATGTCGCTCCTGGTTTTCACCCCCACCAGGTCTCTAAAAGCGAATTAATTCATTACTATTTCTAGTTCTTTGCCGTTTAAATTATCATACCATATCAATCTATATTTTGCAATAGACGAAGATGCAAATTACTCTTCTTTATCCTCATCATTCGTTTCATCATCACGAACGATAATCTCAGTTTCATCGGTCACATCATCGGGATTCGTTGGTTCATGATTGTTTTGTTGCGGATTTTCGAAAGTGCCAAGATGTGAATAAGTTTGAAAATAGAGTTCACGTTGAAGTTGAAAGACACTGCGATAAGCAACAAGCATTAAGATAAAGAAAATCCATTGATCAAAATTAATGAGATTATAAAATGTCATTAAAACGGCAAAAGGCGAGATTGCAAAAATAACTAACTTATAAATTTTGCGGTAAGGAATAAACCGCTTCAATCGGAAAAATGGGATTGTTGAAATAAGGGCGACAACGAGTAACATCAACATGTTTCCTAAAAATGATAAAATCAGCGACATCACCAAAAGAATTTTACCCACAAAGATAACAGCGCCATTAAATCCATCTGTTTCAATAATCGTCGAAATGTCAATCGTTGACAAGACTTGATTGCCTTGATAAAACGTCAATGATTTATTTGAAAAAACCATTGATTGATCTGGCATGATGCCAATCTCAGAAGTGCTGTCATTGCTATCTAAAAAGAAAGTCGTAAATCCGTAAATATTGTATTCTTCACTCGGTGAATAGGTTTCTCCATTACAAACTAAGCCCTCATTTTGATAGAAACAAGAGGTCGATTCAGACGTAATAAGCGATGGATTTGGAAGCTTAAAATAATATACGAAACTTCCGATAGAAACGAATGCAGTTAATATAACCAAATAAAAGAACGTGTAGAGTCCTTTTTTATTTCGATATTTAAGTAAGTTCTTTGGACTGATCAAACTGTCTTTTAAAATATTGTACATACAATCACCTGACCTTTTTTAATGATATCATAAAACAACAAAATAGAAAACATAAAAGATTTTAACATGTTATAATGGGGATTAGGTGATAAACATGTCTGAGTTTACTTATTTCAAACCCTATCATACTCTTAGCGATTTCTATATAGAGCGGTTTCATTCGAAAGTATATAAAATTGCATTCAATGGAGATTTTTCCTGTCCAAATCGCGATGGATCGATTTCCAGCGAGGGATGTATCTTTTGTTCTGAAAAAGGATCAGGTGATTTTGCAGGTGATAAAACCGATTCTTTAGAAACACAATTCAAAGCAATCAAATCGATGATGGAAAAGAAATGGCCCAATGGGAAAATGATTGCTTTCTTTCAAGCGAACACTAATACGTATGCCCCCATTGAAAAATTGAAATATCTTTTTGAAAAAGCAATCACACTAGATTCCAATATGATCGGTTTATCAATCGCGACAAGACCTGACTGTATTTCAAATACGACGTTGGAATATTTATCCGAATTAAATCAAAGGACATTTCTGACAATTGAATTAGGACTGCAAACAATCCATGAAAAAACTGCGATATGGATGAACCGAGGCTATGACTTAACTGTATTTGAAAAAACGGTCAAACTGTTGAGATTAGGAAATATTCGTGTTGTTGTTCACATCATCAATGGTCTTAAATACGAAACATCTGATATGATGTTTGAAACCATACGTTATCTAAACGCTTTCGATATTCAAGGCATCAAAATCCATATGCTTAACATCCTAAAAAATACGCCGCTTGAAATTGATTATCAAAATCATCCCTTCCCGATTTTGACAATGGAAGAGTATGTCCGAATAGTCGCTCATCAAATCGAGATAATGAATCCTCATTTTATTCTCGAACGACTCACGGGTGATGCCCCCAAGGATTTACTGATTGAACCCATGTGGACTTTGAAAAAATTCGTTGTTACCAATGAAATTGATAAATTATTACGACTCAGGAAAACACATCAAGGAATTTATTATTCGCAAGTAGATCACTCAAAATAAAATCAAAGTAAATCGCGCAATATAAACATTTTATACAAAAAAATTAGCAGGATTTCTTTTGGAATCCTGCATTTTTATTATTCGTTGTGAGTAT
>DIJY01000119.1 GCA_002421405.1 Caryophanales bacterium UBA5632
TTTGGCGGTTTTTTGTTTGTTTTTATGAAATGTTCACGGTTGCATAAAGTTCATTCAGTAATATTGCTTTTTTCTTTTGAATAGTTAATGTATAATAAGCACGAGGTGATATCATGGTCAAATTTGGAATTATAGGTGCTGGTAAAATCGCACATAAGTTCGCTAAAGCACTGCTCGGTATTAACGAATATTTATATGCCATTGCCAGTCGTGATTTAGGAAGAGCGATGGAGTTCGCCCAAATTTATGACATTGACAAGTATTATGGATCTTACGATGAACTTTTAAGTGACCCAGAAGTACAATGCGTTTATATTGCAACGCCAATGAGTGAGCATTATCAGAACATGTTAGATTGTTTAAACGCTGGAAAACATGTCATCTGTGAAAAAACCTTTACTTTGAATCATAAGGAAGCCAAGATCGTATGCAATTTAGCCAAGGAAAAAGGCTTATTTTTGATGGAGGCAATGTGGACAAGATTTTTGCCCACCATCCAAGAAGTTCAAAAGATTATCAATGAGGGCATGATTGGCGATATTGTCCAAATCGAGTCGTTTATCAACTTAAGACTCGAGTTCCCGCCTGAAAGCCGCATTTTCTCCAAGGAATTAGGGGGTGGCGCTTTACTTGATGTCGGTGTCTATCCGATTACGATGGCGAATCTGTTCTTAGGAATTCCTGATAGTTTCGATACCGAAGTCAAATTTGCAAAAACCGGGGTTGATGCAGAAGAAAAAATCACTTTTTTCTATCCTCATAGCAACGCGACACTCTTTGCTTCTGTCATTACCAATGATAAAAAAGATACGTACATTTACGGAACGAAAGGTTATGTTCACATCCCAGGATTTTGGGGGACGGAAACAGCAATTGTCTTCAATAACCATCATAAAATCATCAAGGAAATTGAACATAAGCACATCGTCAACGGCATGGAATATGAGATTTTTGAAGCGGTAAAATGCATCAAGAAAAAACTCATCGAAAGTCCAATAATGCCCCACAAGACAACCATCGATATCATGCGCCAAATGGATGAAATCCGCAAGTCTTGGGATTTGGTTTACCCAACTGAATTATAGGCGATTTTTATTGACAGTACGCCTTTATTATTATATAATACCTAACGTATGTACGCATACCGCTCAGTAATGGTCTTAAAAACAGTGATGTTACCATGGTGGCGAGTCTTAAAAATTATGAGGAGGTGCAAATTATGTACGCAGTGATTGAAACCGGTGGAAAACAAGTTCGTGTCGAAGTTGGACAAGAAATCTATGTTGAAAAACTCGAAGTTGAAGCAGAATCGACTTATACGTTTGAAAACGTGCTAATGGTTAGCGGTGACAAAATTAAAATTGGAAAGCCTTATGTTAAAGGCGCATCCGTCAAAGCTACCGTTGTAAAACATGGAAAACAAGCAAAAGTTATCGTCTTCAAATACGAACCGAAAAAACATTATCATCGCAAAAATGGTCATCGTCAACCCTATACAAAGTTGATGATTACCGAAATCGTTTTATAAATCATAAAATCAATCACTTTGGAGGTGTTTTCAATGGTACTAAATTATCAAGTACTCGAATGCATGGCTTCTAAAAAAGGCGTTGGCTCGACTCGTAATGGTCGTGACTCTGCCGGTAGAAGACTTGGAGCCAAGCTTTCTGATGGTCAAGTTTGTACAGCTGGATCAATCATATATCGTCAACGCGGAACACAAATTCATCCTGGAACAAACGTTGGTTTGGGAAAAGATGACACATTGTTTGCGTTAATCGACGGAATCGTTAAATTCGAACGTGTCGGTCGCGATAAAAAACAAGCATCAGTATACCCACAAGCATAACAAACTTGGAAGCAGGAGAAATCCTGCTTTTTTTACATAACAGAAACGAGGTCTGTAATGTTTACAAAACTATTTTTGTTTTTAAAACAATTTCCTTCTTGGTTTCAGCAATTAAAAATGAATAACCGATACCTTTATTATGGTATCTGGGCCTATTTTGTGGGATTGATTGCCTTGTTATTCAATTTTTTTACATTGAGAAGTTCCGTGATTTATGGCATCATCATGGCCCTCATTCCGTTTCTTTGGACCGTGGGTCACCTTCTTTATTTGGGTGTGAAAGCAAGGAAACAAATGCTTGATTCCATCGATAATCTTAAGCAAACAATATTACTTCCTCACCGATATAGTTTGATCAGTGATAATGTGACCTCGCTTTTCATTTTGTTAATGGCATCAGGGTTTGATGGGAGTCAAAACGATTTTATTTATGTCTTAATCTTGGTGTTTTTTATAAAAATAGGACTGAGTATCGTGATAAAAAAACTACAGCTTCGCGGTTATATTTATCTCGATATGATTTTATTAATCATTTCCTTATTATTGACTTTCGTCCTCTATTCATTAGCCGTCACCGTGTAATCATTCACGGTGACTTTTCTTTACTTGAAACTTAGTTTCAGATATTGTATAATAGATTTGTGAAACTGGTTACACACATGAAAGGATAAATTATGAATCAAACTCATCGTTTTGAAAATCACCGCTTTATCATTGAAAATTATGACCGTCAAAAACCTTTCTCCAGCTTTTTGCCAGGACTCGCAGGCGTCCGTGGCATTCCGCTATGGAGTTTTTACGTCAATCGTGGACAAGGAATTTCTAGTTTTGGCTTGAGAGACAAAAACGGGGCGATTTTAGAATTTTACCCGGCAAACTTGGCTTATCTTTACGTCTCGAAAATTGGTTTTAGAACGTTTATCAAAGTCAATGGAACTTTGATTGAATGTTTCCAACCCGAAGATGAAACACCCAAAAGAAGGATGGAAATCTCACAAAGTGAGTTTTCTTTGATTGAAAACAATCCTAAAACAAAGTTAGAAACAAAAGTAACATATTTTGGATTGCCAAACGAACCCGTTGCCGCTTTGGTTCGCATGGTTGATATTACCAACCGAAGCAATGAAGATGTATCGCTAGAAATATTGGATGGTATCAGCCAGATTCTCCCTTCGGGAATTGACTATGGCGGGTATAAAGCCATTTCTAACTTATTAAGAAGTTGGATGAATGTGGATAACTTAGAGAATAAGATTGCGTTTTATAAATTGCGTTCATCAACAGGCGATGAAGCCGAAATGAAAGTAACCAAAGATGGCAATTTCTATTTAACTTATGTGAATGATACTTTAACGACACCCATCGCCGATATGGATTTGGTTTATGGGTATGATACGGCGATGAATCACGCAGCGAATTTTGCTTCAATGGACATTGATCAATTAATCAAGCAACCCCAAGTGACTGAAAATAAAGTTCCCTGCGGTTTCACACCGGTTAAAATAACACTTAAACCTGGTGAAACAGTAAAGATTAGAACGATGATTGGTTATACGCATAACATCGAAACCATCAATTCACTTGCGAAAACGTTTGGAAAAGTAAATTACTTTGAAAACAAACGAAATGAAGCCCAAGCTGAAATCGATTTATTGCTTCATGATGTCACGGTAAATACAGCAAATCCATTGTTTGATGAATACATCCGTCAAACCTATTTAGATAACCTCTTAAGAGGCGGATACCCGATGACGATTGAAACGGATCAAGAAAAATTCATTTATTACCTTTATAGCCGTAAACACGGAGATTTAGAACGCGACTATAATTTCTTTTCAATTGCTCCTGAATATTATTCACAAGGCAATGGTAATTTTAGAGATGTATGTCAAAACCGCAGAAATGATGTTTTATTTCATCCCGAAACCGGAGATTATAATATCAGAGTTTTTGGATCATTGATTCAAGCGGATGGCTATAATCCGCTTTCTATCAATGGTTCAACCTTTGAAATTGAAAATAAATCAAAAATTAAAGAAATTGTATCATCGATTGTTATCAATGATGATGGAACCATTGAAAAATTGTTGTCAGGAAAGTTTACACCCGGATCCATCATTAACACCATGGCCAGCAAAGGCATTCGTTCGAATCTTTCTGATATGGAATTATTTGAAACGGTCTTAAACCATGCCAAACAAAATTCAGAAGCAAGTTTTGGTGAAGGCTATTGGGTTGATCATTGGACTTATATTCTTGATTTAATCGAGAATTATTTATCAGTGTTCCCTGAACAAATAGAAGAATTGCTTTATAAAAATCATGAATATCGCTATTTTGATAGTCCCATCACCGTTTATCCGCGTGATGAAAAATATGTTTTAGATAAAAACGGTGTTGTTCATCAATACGGAGCTTTAAGACATCCTGATCACGAAAAAATTAAACGGTGTCAATTAAATGAACACGGAACCAATTGGCTAAAATCATCAAAAAACAAGATTTTAACGACCAATTTAGCTTCAAAATTATTCTTGTTAGCGTTCATTAAGTTTGCGACGCTTGATTCTGAAGGTTTGGGCGTTGAAATGGAATCGAATAAACCTGGTTGGAATGATGCAATGAATGGACTTCCTGGTATTTTCGCTTCCGGCGTCAGTGAAACCATCGAACTTGCACGGTTAGTTAAATTCTTAAATAACGCTCCGTTACTGGGTGATTTAGAATTACCAGTTGAATTCTTGGATTTCATCCATCAAGCGAATCAAATTGAAACAAGCAACCGTTTTGAATATTGGGATCAGATTACGACTTTACGCGAAAAATACTTCGAAAAAATTCGATTTGGTTCGATTGGCAGTGAATCCATCAGTGCCGCGAGTGTAAAAGGTGTCATCGAAAAAATGCGAAGACATCTTGATTCAGCGATTGATCGCATTTATCAAATCGGCGATGGCATCGTCCCAACTTATCTTTACTACCACGCAACGAAATTTGAAGTATTAAAAGACGCGACTGGAAAAGAACTGATTGGCCATTACGGATTACCACTTGTAAAAGTGCATGCCTTCAAACTTGATATGCTTCCAAACTTCTTAGAGGCACCCGCAAGATTCTTAAAATACAGCGTCGATGTTCATAAAAACAGAGCGATGATTGCAAAAATTAAGACCACTGGTATCTATGATAAAGTCTTAAAAATGTATAAAACCAGTGATGATTTAGATGCTTATGGCTTTGAAATTGGCAGAATTCGTGCCTTTACGAAAGGCTGGCTAGAAAGAGAAGCAAACTTCTTACACATGACGTATAAATATTTACTTGGCATTCTAAAATCAGGAAATTATGATCTATTCTTTGAAGAAGCAAAAGAAAATTTAGTTTGTAACATGGATCCTTTAGTCTATGGTCGTTCAACATTAGAAAATTCAAGTTTCATCGCAACATCGAATAATCCGAATCCTAAATTACATGGTCAAGGCTTTGTTTCAAGACTGACGGGTTCAACTGCAGAAATGTTATCCATTTATACCACGATGTTCTATGGTAAAAAGCTATTTACAGTCGTCAATGGGGAATTGCAATTAAGACTCAAACCCATCCTTTCAAAAGAATATTTCTTGGATGGAAAAGTGTCTGTGAATTTGTTCAACCAAATCGTAACCTATTTGAATCCGACTGGAAAACAGGCTTATGAGTTAAATCCAGTGAGCTACCGTCTCAAAAACAAGGGATTGACTGACATTTTAGTTGAAGGAGAGTATTTACCTGAAGCGTTCGCTATCCGTGTTAGAAACGGCGAATTTGAGCATATTGAGGTCGTTTTAAAGTAATAGGAAGCTATCGTCTATGGGCGATGGCTTATTGACTGCAATATCATAATAAAACTTTCAAAAAAGCGAAATAGAGACTAATCAATCGTTGGTTATCAAATCGAATTTTTAAATAAACAAAATCAATTAATAGAAAAAGATGGTGCAAGACACGATTAAATAACGTGTTTGCATCATCTTTTTTTGAACCAATTCTAGAATAGGTACATCTAGAATGTTACGATGTCATCGTGACAAAAGACACGAGACTTAATGAACATTGTTTGAAATCAGCGTAACTGATGTTTGAGTTAGCAAACGACCATTGATTTCAGAGCCAGATCCAACAGTTATTGCTGTCGCTGCTAAAATCGTACCACTGAAATTGACATCTGCGCCAATCGTAACCGCTGTTCCCACTTGCCAAATGATATTTTCAGGTAATGCTCCTCCCGCTAATACGATGGTAACATCTGCAGCAATGCCAAGGGTTGTTCCAATTTGGAAGATCCAAATGTCAGTTGCTGATCCGGTCAAAGTGAGATCGGTATTGATGAGAACTCCGGCATCAAACTTAAAGACGCCTGGGCTCAAATTTCTTCCGCTAATATCCCCACTATTCAAGTTTAAACAATCAGGAGTTCGTGAGGCTGCATCTGCAAATGCTGTTTCCATGTCTGTAATTGCATCATCCAAATAAGCCGGTGTTGGCGAAGTTAAGTCACTCCCATAGGCGCGACCTACGATGAGTGTAGAAGTCGCAAAGGTTCCTGATACATCGAGTTCAAGTGAAAAGCCAGTAATATAAGATAATGGGCCAGGACTGACACCAATATTGCCGGTAATGGATGTAGTGCCAGATGTAGAAATGCCAGTCTTCGTCAAAATGACGAAGTCTTCAGCCGTATTTAATAAGACAGGTTCATTTGAATTAACTCCGGGGATTCGAATTTGTTCACTTTGATAATGGTATAGATCATCGAGATCATCTTTCAAAATCATATAAGCTGCGACGTGTCCAATATCGAGGGTGGTAAATGTCATGAGGTACTCACCGGTTTGTCCGTTGTTTTTATTTGCTTGATGTTCTGTGCTGACACTATCGCCAAGATAAATGCATTCGCATTCAAGTGGGGAAGTCATCATTCCATATTCAATCAAGGTAAATCCTGTTGGAATGTACATTTGACCCACAAAAGAACTTTTGGAAGTACGAAGTGATAATTCTTGACTGATTGAAACGACTGGCAGAGCAGCGATGGCTTCATCGCCATAGACCGCCTCAACCGTTAAATCAGAGAAAAGCGTGAGCGCATAGGATTCATCATAACTGACAATTTCGTTACCGATTTGCCAATAATGAAATACTTGACCCTCTTCAGGAGTTGCCGAAGCTGTCGCAATTGAGTTAAATAAATAAGAACCTGAACCTGTGCCGCCTGTAACGGTGAGTGTATAAGAATCCGTCGTATCGATTTCATATTGCAGCACACGAACGGTATCGGTTGTAATGTTTGTCAAAGGTAAATCCCATTTCGAGTCGACTGAAATGATGTAATTTGGTTTATCCGGTAATCCTGATACAATATCGGTGGCATTACCGTTATCTAATACATATTGAACATCAATTAATTTGCCATTAGAATCCATAAAAACAACTGCATTTTCGCCAGTCGTACTGAAAATGGCGTCGATTGCGATATCTTTTGTCAATACGAATGGGTGATCAATGGGAAGGTCTTTACGAACCGTTCCGTTGACAATCCAAAAAGCGAAGGTATAGTTTTCAAGTGTTGCTAATGAACTATCCATCGACAAAGTTGAGCCATACGCTCCTGAAATATCTGGTGTTGATACGATGTTTTCAGGTTCAAAAATGGCACGTAAAGTGACGTTGACGGCTGGCTTCGTGATGATGTCAGCTTTAACGTTGACGACCCCGCTACCAAAAGCAAGGAGTAATAATCCGATTAAGAAGATTGAAATGAGTTTTTTCATCGTCGATTTCCTCTTATTCGTAAATTTCTTCGCCGCAGAGCGTCCCCGAGCCAAAATCGCCGCTCGTGGCGATGCTTTCGATTAATTCAAATTCAATGATTTCAAGGATGGGTTCTTCATAAATCAGTTTTTCGTTTTTTTTCATACATAACACCTCCTGTGACCATCAATCATGGATGTATTCATCCGCAATAAAACAGGGGCGTGCCATTATTCTACCGGAGGATATCGATACGATTCCATCATTGATTTTAGGTATTGAAAACTTGTAGTGACTCAAAAAACAAGTCAAATACATTACCTAATTCCCATTATACGCCTGTCATTTTCTAAATACAACACTATTTTCATATTATTATCTTTAATTATAATAAAAAGTATATAAAAGGCTTTATATTCATAGTGAAACTATCATTAATGATTTATAATTGCAAAATGATGTGTTGAAATCGTACGAATGATGGATTTTATATGAGAAAAACCATTGCTTTTATGGGTTGATGCATTAAATCTTTATATCATATCCTCTTAAAGGCTTTTTTTCTAAAAAACAGATTATGTCTTTACAAAATTGGAAAATCGTATTATAACAAGTAAGTGTAAGGGGGCTGATTATGAAAACATATGTCATCGGTAAGTTCACGGAAATAGAATTAGATTCATGGCACCGAAAAGATATCTTCAATCATTTTATTCAAGTGTCTCCAAGTGTCTTTTCAATGGTGGTCAATATCGATGTAACAAAACTGATTGATTTCATCAAGAAAGCAAGGTTAAAATTCAACCCAGTCATGATATGGCTTGTTTCAAAAATCATCAATCAACATGAAGAGTTTTTATATTCAATACTACCGCCATCGCAACTCGGTTTGTTTTCGATCGTGCACCCACTCTATACGGAAATGGGACCGAAAACAAAGAACATAAAATACTTATGGACCGAATATGATCCGGATTTTAAAATTTTCTATGATCGTTGTATCAATGATAAAGAAGTCAATAAAGAATCTGAAAATTGGCAACCACAAGGAAAAATACCATTAAATGTATTTTCTGTTTCTTGTATCCCTTGGGTCAGTTTTTCTTCTTTCCATTTGGAAAATTATGAAGCAAAACATTACTTAACACCGCAAGTGACTTATGGTAAATATTTTGAAGCAAATGGGAAAACCTATTTACCAATGCAAATGCAAGCTCACCACGCCAACTGTGACGGATACCATGTCGCTCGCTTTTTTACTGAACTTGAAGATTTAGGAAAAACTTTCCAAGGAGAATAAAGTTTTTTTGATTGAACAAAGGGGCTGTAATGAAATAGAGTC
>DIJY01000074.1 GCA_002421405.1 Caryophanales bacterium UBA5632
TATCAACTTTATTCACCAAACGTTAGTTTTTTTTTGCATTCGATTCGAACCTGATAGCGAGGCCAATGAATCCGTGATTAAAACCTTAGGTTTTATTGACAGTCAAGCGCTTTCTTGGTATAATTTGCGTGATTTTTATTGCAATGATTCTATTTATATTCACGACGATATGGGGTGGCAGAGTGGAAAATATACGAGAAACAGATTTATTGGTGATTGGTGGCGGACCCGGAGGGTACGTTGCGAGCTTATACGCCGCAAAAAAAGGGTTAAAAGTAACACTGATTGAAAAACGGTTCATCGGTGGAACTTGCCTGAATATCGGTTGTATCGCTACGAAAGCACTGATAAAATCGGCTTCCACTTTTTTTGATGCAAAAGAAGCAGAAACTTACGGTGTTGCTTTTGATAATGTGAAATTTGATTGGAGTAAAATCCAAGAACGTAAGAAGACGGTCATTGATCAATTAGTTGGTGGCATCGGCTATCTATTAAAGGCTCAGAATGTTGAAACCATTTTTGGAACAGCTTCCTTTATCGATAACGAGACGGTCATGGTTCATACCGATTCACAATATATGACATTCAAACCAAAAAACATCATCATTGCGAGTGGTTCCAAAGTCAGAAAACTCAAAATAGATGGTTCAAACTTACCGTTTGTCGTTGACAGCGAGAAGATGCTTTCAGTGATGAGATTACCGAAGTCGCTAACCATTGTCGGTGGCGGAATCATTGGCATGGAATTTGCCTTTATTTTTGGGATGTTAGGAACGCAAGTAACCGTATTAGAAATGATGCCGCAAATCTTACCCATGGTCGATAAAGATATGAGTCAGCGGTTATTACGGTATGCGAAAGCGGCCAATATCACAGTTATAACCCAAGCTGCAGTAAAACAATATAAACAAAATGAATCCGGACAACCGACGGTGGTATATACCAAGAATGATGAGACATTTGAAGTGAATTCAACTTTAATTTTAGAAGCGATTGGCAGAATGCCCTCAACAGATTTGTTATGCATTGATCATACTTCTGTCAAAACGAATTCAACGGGCGCAATCGTCGTTAATGATTTCATGAAGACAAATATCAATCATATTTACGCAATTGGAGATGTAACAAATAAAATACAACTAGCACACGTCGCAAGCCATCAGGCCATTGTTTGTGTCGATTCTATCATGGGACATCCTCATCCTTTGAATTATGACCATGTCCCTTCTGTTATCTTCACGCATCCGCAGATTGCTTGTATTGGAATGACGGAAACCATGTTAAAAGAAAAAGGGATTGCTTATAAGATTACGAAGGCGCCTGGTTCTGCGAATGGAAGAGCATTAATCAATAACGATAATGGCTTGATTAAGTTGATTGAAGAAGAGGCCACTGGTATTTTAATTGGAGCTCAAATCTTTGGATTAGACGCAGAATCTTTGATTGCACCCTTGACACTCGCCATTACAAAAAAGATGAAAGCACAAGATTTAAAAACGACTGTCTTTCCCCATCCAACCACTTCAGAATTGATTCATGAAGCGGCCCTTGGATTGTTAAATGAAGCCATTCATTATGCCCAGTAAAGAGATTTCATTACTTCATGAGTGGATTCAAGCAGCCAAAAAAATCGTTTTTTTTGGCGGTGCCGGCGTCTCAACTGCATCGAATATCCCTGATTTTCGAAGTGCGAATGGTTTATATCAAGATCAATCATTGAACGTTGAAACCCTATTAAGTCATCGTTATTTTATCAATCATACAGAAGCGTTTTATCAATTTTACAAAGAAAAAATGGTTTATCTTCACGCAACACCCAACCCAGTTCATCAATATTTAGCTCAACTTGAAAACGGTGGAAAGAATCTATCAATCGTCACGCAAAATATCGATGGGCTTCATCAAAGAGCTGGGTCAAAAAACGTGTATGAACTTCATGGGTCGATTTGGCGGAATTATTGTATGCAATGTCATCAGTTTTATCCACTCGAAATAATCGTATCAAGTCAAAGAGTGCCACTGTGTGCTTGTGGGGGCATCATCAAACCGGATGTTGTATTATATGAAGAATCTTTGAACACGGAAATCATGACTCAAGCAATTTTTGCCATTGAACAAGCGGATTTATTGATTGTAGGAGGCACTTCTTTAGTTGTTTATCCGGCTGCGGGCTTCCTTCACTATTTTAAAGGGAATCATCTCGTTTTACTCAACAAAACAACGACCCCTTATGACCATTTAGCGGATTTAATCATTAATTTACCGATTGAACAAGTCTTTTCAAGTCTTCAAATATTAGGAGAATCAAATGAATAAACACACATTGATGCTTGATGCTTTCGTCGAAAATATCAAGAAAAATTACGCTGACGATATTGGAATGGTGATTGTATATGGGTCCTATGTTACCCAAACAATGCATGAATTATCAGACATTGACGTCATGTTTGTTGGAAAAACAGATCGAGCTTATGAGATGCAAAAACAATTTATCTATGAAGGGATCGGTTATGATTTCTTTTGCATGCCGATTAGCCGCGTTCACAAAATAATTGATGAATTTTCACCGCTCATTTCAATTATCGCCGAAGGTGAGCTAATTTACGCGGATTCAGACGAAAAAGTCGAACATTTTACAACGTTAAAAAATAAAATAAACCATTTATCTGAAATTGAACCGGTTTCCAAATATTTTCCAAATGTCGAAGAAGTCATCAAACAACTGAAAACCATTGCTTTTGATCATCAATTTGCG
>DIJY01000040.1 GCA_002421405.1 Caryophanales bacterium UBA5632
CTATGATAAGGATACTCATGAAATCTATTACACTGATCGTACGGATGGGAAAATATATGACACTGATACAGAAGAACACCGATATGATTATTATTTTGTTGCCAATCCTCAATTTATCCCTGGTGGTTATATCAAGTTTAGTGATTCAACGACGATCGTCGAGTTTCCTGAAGAACTTACAATCTTTACCAATTTTAAAAAGGCCTATTTTATAAGAAAAGATGATGGATTTCATTATGGAATCTATAAAAATGTCAATCAGTCTTGCGAAGTTAAAATGTTAAAAGATTCAAGTATTATTTCTGAAGTAACATTGAATGGATCGTGTAATGATGTTGCTTCGGCAGGCGAATATTATGTTATCTTTAGACAAACATATCTCTATGATGCCATAAATAATATCAATCGTATCCGGTACGCTATCGTTTATGAAGATGGACAAGTTTCCTACTTTGAAATACCTGATTACGACAATTTTGAAACTTATCAGGTTTACAACAAAACAATTATAATTACTTACAAACTTCAAGGAGAAGAAACGACTCCTGTTAATCGTTTCTTCTATTTGCCCACCTTTGAAGAAATTGACTTTTCTAATTCGACGATATTTGAAGATGGATTATTGCTTTCAAACGTAAACTTTTTTTACGGATATACCATTCAAAATTTCTTTGTTCAATACGATAAAACCACTGATGAAGTCATCGTGACAGAAAATGCATCCATTTATGGTGACCCCCAAGGAGTAACATTTTATGATAGTAATTACTTAGTCTTTAGCAACGGAGAATCGTATCCTTTAATCGATGGAACGCTTTATGCTTATGACGGAACTGTTCTTCTAGATGATTTAGCTTTCTACCAAAAAGTCAATGAAAATAAATCATTATATTTAATTCAAAATCATAACAATTCTTATGACATTTATCTTTATGATTTATCATCGCAAACATCGAATTTTATGGAAAATTTGATTTATCAAGATGGAATAATGTTTCATATCACAGAAAGTGTTATTGGGTTGATGTATTATAACTTTGATACTGAGTATATCAAGCATATTGATACGGTTTATTATGATTTAGAAGGCAATTACTTAGATACGTATTTAAGATATTCAATCAATTCGATCTATTGTTATATCAATGATAAGGGTGAAGTGTTATTTACTGATATAGTAGGTTAATCAAAAAAGAAGACAACCGCTACAATGAGGGTTGCCTTCTTGCTTTTACAAAGTTTACAAGTTCTTCAATATATAAGATATCAACGTAATTCGTCGGATGTTTATAACCTTCGAGAATCGCCATTTCATCGGGTGTTTTATCTTTCTTCTTTTCAATCAATTTGATGAAAAAGTTCACCATCGATTTCATAAAACCTCTGAGTTTGGAAAAATCAACGCCTCCCGGCAAGTAGAAGAAATGATGAAATGCTAACTGTTCTTTCGTAAAGTTTTGGTTTTTAATATCTTCAATATCTTTTTCGACATTCAAATGACCTGCACAGGCAAAGATAATGATGGGTTGATCATCAAACCATTTCAAGACTTTTTTGATTTGATTCATTTTACCCATGTAAACACCACTACCAAAGATAATCGTTTGGTAGTTTTTTATTTCGCGTTTTTTAAAGTCTTTCAAATCCCTTAATTCATAGTTCAGTTCTTCCGATATCCAAGTCGCATATTGTAAGGTATTCCCGTATTTGCTTTTATACAGCACAATATTCTTCATCATTATTTCCTCTTTTTAAAGATTTTTATCGGTTAAAATACTGATGGGTAATCCTGAAGGGCTAAAAGTCCACTCCATTCAAGCCAATGTATTCATGAATTAGTTTTTATTATTCTATCACAAATTATTGAAAGAATAAAGTCAAGTTTTGATAAAAATGATGAACTAAAATCAAACAAAACACTTCATAGTATCTTACTGATAAATAGTGATATTTGTGAAAAACCATTAATGAAAGATATCGATAAAATAGGCGGGTCAGTTATGAATTATTTTTCATGATACCCACGAAAAATTCGTTTAAGATAAATGCCATTTCACTGACCGGTTCTCTTTGATCTTTATTAATCCATTTTTGAATGATTTGATAACCTCCATAGGTAATAAAAGCAGAAAAGTAATCAATTTGTGATTCGGTATATTTCGATTGTAACTGATTAGAAATATAACTATGGATTTGTGGTAAATTAATCAGTTTGATGGGAAATTCGGGGTCCACATTATTGTTAACCAATAGTCTGGAAAATTCAACATTTTCTTCTAAAAGATATAAGATTACTTTTAACATCTCACTGTTGTCAGAATTCTCTTTGACTTTCATCAAACTCAAACTATAGTTGACTCTTTTTAATATTTGGTTTTCCATTTCTTGAAGTAAATCAAATTGACTGCCATAATACTTATAAAATGTTGAACGATTAATGCCAGCGGTATCACAAAGTTCGCGAATGGTAATTCGAAAGATGGTTTTCTCCTTTAACAATGAGACGAGGCTATCTTTTAACAGTTTTTTTGTGAGCATGACTCTTTGATCTTCTTTTTCCATGATGACATCCATCCCTTCTATGGTCGATAAACAACACTATGAGTTACTATTGTCTATCATCAGGCCAATCTTTATAATACGGTTGGTCTTTTAATCAACACATGTCTATTATAATAGAAGTGAGATGAAATTACATGGGAAAAATAAAAATAGGTGAAATGAATGAAAAAAATTGCGGAGTTCTTAGTCAATAAACGGATTTATATCTTTATTCTGATGATTGTTTTGACAATCATCAGTGTCTTTTTTGTTTTTAGAACAAAAATCAATTACGATTTAACGAAATACTTACCCGTCGATTCAGAGATGAAAATGGGACTAACAATCATGGATGAAGAATTCGATGATGAAGAAACCAGCAGTCTTAAAATCGTGATTACCGATTTAGATTTAGCAGAGAAAGCAGTCATTCATGATTTATTACAAGCAATCAACACACAAGTATCCGTTAATTATGATAATACGGCACAATATAATCAAGGAATATATACGCTTTATTATCTAACAGTACCTGATGAAGCCCATTCAGAATTGGCAAAAAATGTTTATCAAACATCAAAAACAGCGTTAGAAGAATATGATGCTTATTTCAGTGGTGACATCCCAGATGCGCAAAGTAATTTTCTCTTTACTTTAATTGCTTGGGGATTTGCATTACTGTTAATATTACTGATCTTTTTAGCAAAGTCGTGGTTTGAAGCCCTCATCTTCATCGTCACGATTGGCATCGCTGTTATCATCAATTACGGAACAAATATGATTTTTTCATCCGTATCTGAAATAACTTTTTCGATTGCGGCGGTGCTTCAACTGGTGCTATCAATCGATTATTCAATCATGTTATCAGAACGGTATCGACAAGAAAAAGCAACTGGGCTTGATCATGTTACCGCAATGAAAAATGCGATTTCGAAAGGCATGTCTTCGATAAGTGCTGCGTCAATCACAACGATGCTTGGATTATTATGTCTTGTTTTTATGAGTTTTACTATCGGGCTCGATATGGGCTTGGTGTTGGCGAAAGGCATCTTCTTTAGTTTCTTAACAACTTTAACGGTTTTACCGATGTTGTTAATTGTCTTTGATAAAACGATTGAAAAAACACAAAAACATCCAAATATAAAGGTTAAGTTTGATCAGATTTCCCACTTTGAATTCAAACATCGATATTATGTTTTCGTGATATTCTTAATGTTGATTGCGGGTGGTATCACCTTAAATCAATATGTTGGCGTTGATTTCTTCGTCTCAAGTATGGCCAATGATGCTTTAATCGTTGAAGAACATTTTCCAACTGAAAATGAAATGGTGATTTTATATAAAAATGAGGATGAATCCAAGATTCAATCGATGATTAACGCTGTTTTATTGATGGATGGAACAATCAGTATCCAAAGTTATCAAACAACCTTCGGAGAACAGCAATCATCGGCAGAGTTATCGGTGCTGATGGGTCTGGATGAAACGATTGTTAAAATGATCATCTATCAATATTATGACGGACTTGAAAGCACTTTGACTATCCATCAATTTGTCAGTTTTATTTTAAGCGATATATCCATCAATCCCGCTTTCAAATCATTCTTTACGGTTGAAGATATTGAACAATTAACCTACGTTCAAAACTTTACATCGATTCCTTTCATCACTGATCGTTACAATGCAGCTGAGTTATCCGCGATGCTTTCTCTCGATGAAACACAAACATGTCAATTAATCATGATGTATTATACTAGTAAGGGTGAAGAAATATCTGAAACAGTGGTTTTATTTAACTTCGTTGAATTCTTAGTTGAAGTTAGTAACGATCCGCTCTATAGTGATTCTTTTACGGTAGAACAAAAATATCATCTATCCTCACTCTATAATCTCATGGGGTTAGGGTACATGAATAACGCTTATCATTCAACCGATTTGGCAACGATATTTGCTTCCATGATGCCACAGTTTGAAACATCCATGGTCCCCATCGTTTACTGGATTCATGATGCTATGACCAATTACGATGATTCATGGAAGATCTCCATCGATGATTTTATCACCTATATTGTGACTGATTTAATGTTCAACCAGCGTTTTTCGGCCATGATGGATGAATCGATGGTTGCGGAGTTAAACAGTAGTTATCAATCGATCTTAATTGGAAAGCGCCAATTAATCGGTCCAAATTATTCAAGAATGATTTTGACATCATCGCTTTCTTTATCTGATGATGAAGCTATTCCCTATGTTAACAGTGTTTCTGAAACGCTTGAAAATTTAGCAATTGAGTATTACTTAATCGGAAATCTGCCAATGGCCGATGAAATGAATGATAACTTCTTAACAGAACTCAATTTTATTACAATCTTAACAATCATTGTCATTTTTATCATCGTCGCAATAACCTTTAAATCCTTATTTGTACCTTTGTTGTTAGTGGCAATCATTCAAACATCGATCTATTTGACGATGTCAGTCAACTTGATTGTGGGAAAAGATTTGTATTTTTTGTCAATCATCGTCGTTCAAGCGATCTTAATGGGAGCCGCAATAGATTATGCAATCTTATTTACAAATTATTATCGTAATGCCAGAAAGAACTATGATATAAAAACGTCCGTCTCAGAAGCTTATAAAGGTGCTTTACCCGCCATCTTGACTTCCTCCATTATTTTGATTGTTATTACGTTTATTTTAGGATTTGTGGTTGAAAATGCAACGACATCATCGGTTTTGATGACTTTATCACGAGGGATGAGTATCTCGGTCTTAATGACACTGTTGATATTACCGCCAATGTTGGCATTATTTGACAAATGGGTTTGTCATGAGATTACTTTTAAAAAGAAGAAGGCCATTAAGAATTAAATAACATATATCAATCCATCGCATTAAAATGATTCACATTGTTTGTAGAAATTATCTTCATTTTATTTCTTCTATATTAATAGTCTCTCACATCAGAATTTAATTATAATTGCAACGATTTAACAATCTATTGTTGCAAAATGAGGCGATTCGAATTATAATAGTATCAAGAGGTGAGATAAATGAAATATACCGAATCAAATATGACTGAATTAAAAGAAAGTTATAGTCCTTCTGAAGGAAAAACAATGATGACTTTTGATCAATTACCCAGCGCAAATCAAAATTTATCATTTGTTCAATTATCATCTCAATTTAAAAAAGAATTAAATATCGATGAATTAAGCACTGCAGTTTTTAAGACATTGGGTTTTTATACTGATAATCATTTCAATCAAGGGGCTGCATTGTTATCTGATAAGGGATTCATTGAACACGCTTATATCGACATCGCAAAATTTAGATTAGACACCTCCTATTTTCAAAATCGAATAACTTATGCTAATCAATCCATTCTATCTCAGTTTGAAAATGCAGTTCATTTCATCCACGATTATTATTTAGAAATTGAAGTGATTGAAGGTGCGAAAAGAATCAGAAGAGAAGTGATTCCATTTGTTGCCTTAAGAGAAGCATTAGCGAATGCAATTATACACCGTGATTATCTGATTCAATCAGGAATACAAATCGCTTTATTTGATAATCGTATTGAGATTATGTCTCCAGGGGGATTACCGGATGGCATGACAGAAGACCTTTATTATCAAGAATTAACTTCCCTGTCAAGAAATCCTGTGATTTCTTATGTGTTTTACCGTTTAGGATATATCGAACGATTCGGAACCGGGGTTAAAAGAATCATTGATAGTTATAGAGCCTATAAAATAAAACCGACATTTATCTTAAAAGAAACTCAAATAAAGATGATATTACCTGTCATCGAATATGATTATAAATCATTAAAAGAAAAAGAGGCTATTATCGCTTATTTAAGCGCTTTTCCGAAGTCGTCAAGGGCGATGATTGAAGCGACTTTAGGTCTTGAAAAAGCGACCGCAGTCCGTAAAATTAATGCCTTAATTGAAGAGGGAGATCTATTGAAAATCGGTGAAGGACCCGCTGTCGTCTATCAAATCAATTAAAAAAGCGATTGCTCGCTTTTTTTAATTAAATTTCAAGATAATCATAACGTTTTTCAAGTCTTCTAAAAATTTGAACAATGAAGTAACTAATCAATAAATAGAAAGCAGAAGCCAAAATAAAGGGCGAGATTGTAAAATCTCTTGAGACAATTTCTTTGACGCTTCGCATTAAATCTGATATTGCAATGACAGTGACTAATGCTGTATCTTTGATTAACGTAATGACCTCATTTGATAAGACTGGGAATTGAATCCGAATGGCTTGCGGTAAGATAATATGACGGTATGTTTGAAAAGATGATGCGCCCATCATCTGAGCACTTTCAAATTGGTCTTTGGGGAGACTTTCAATGCCGGCGCGAATGATTTCGACAAAATAGGCACTGTAATTGATGATGAATCCGACATAGGCGACCGTCATTCGGTTGACATTGATGCCAATAAAAGGCAAGCCATACATGAATAAGAAGAGTTGTAACATCAAAGGTGTTCCCCGAAAGAACCAGGTATAAATCGAGATGATTTTCTTTAAGAATTGATTGGAGCGTTGTCCAATCGATAGGATAATCCCGATTGGAAATGAAACCAGTAAGGTTACAAGAAAGACGCTTAATGAAATCAAAGCGCCTTTCGTCAGATATTGAGTCACTTCAATTAAATAAGACATTATCCTAAAAAGATATCCTCATTAAACCATTTAATGGATATTTCTGCCGCCGTTCCATCTAATATCATCTCAGCGAGTACTTGGTTAATTTGATCGCGAATGCTATCAGATTCTAAACGAAAACCAACGCCATATGTTTCAGAACCAAAGTTTTCGCTTGCGACTTTATAATCACCCACTGATTGACTAATGATATAACGACCCATGATTTCATCGATGACGACTGCATCAATGGTTCCGTTTTTTAGTTCTAATAAGGCTTGATTGTATTGATCATATTTAAGGTATTCTCCTAAATTATTCACAATGGCATTGGCATCAACGGCTTCTTGAGCAGCACTGCTGATTTGAACACCCAATTTTTTACCTGTTAAGTCACTGATTAAATCAATGGAAGAATCTGATTTCACCATCACCATTTGCGTATTCGCAATATAAGGATTAGAAAAGATCATTTCTTCCAGTCTTGATTCCGTAATCGTTAAACCATTCCAAATCATATCGATGGTTCCACTGTTTAGTTCTAAGACTTTCGCATCCCAATCAATCGGTTGAAAACGGACTTCAACGCCTAATCTAAGACCAACTTCTTTCGCTAAATCCACATCAAATCCAACGAGATTGCCACCATTATCTCTAAATCCCATCGGAGCGAAGGTATCATCTAATCCAACGATCATATACCCTCTTTCTTCAATCTTTTCCCACGTGTTAATCACGCTTTTATTGCAACCTGTCACAACCAATAACGATAACAACATAACACTTAAAACGATTAATTTTCTCAATTTTATTTCACCTCTGCCCATTATTATATTTTATCGCTTTATCATTGTAAAGTGTTAAATTAATGAAAACGGTATCAAAGAAAAGAGGTGCTCTCAATGAGCACCCCTTAAATATAAATATTTAATTATTTTTGTGATATTTTATTAAAATAGAGGTGATATCCCTCAGCCCCATAAACAAGGGATTTATTGACCCTTGAAATCGTTGCGGTTGATGCTTTTGTTTCAGTAACGATTTCAGTATAGGGTTTTTTGTCTTTCAACATCTTCGCCACTTTCAAGCGTTGCGCCATATCTAAAATCTCTTTGACGGTGCATAAGTCCTCAAAGAAGCGGTAGCATTCTTCCTTTGTGTCTAGCGTTAAGATTGCTTCATATAAATGATCAATATCTAAATTCCCAAATTTTGATTGATACATAATATCGCCTCACTTTACTCTATTATATCATTAAATCGCTAAATCAATATTAATTGATAATATCACACATAAAAATTGATGCGTCGACGATTACGATGCGTTAGAAATCAATTCATCATTGATTAAACTTGTTTTTACAACGTGAATTCGAATAATAAATATTATTATTTAAAAAATGGTTGTCAGTTACGCAACATAATGATACAAATATTTGATTTTTATTGATATACTTTAATTTAATGAAAATAATGGTATAATACACCTAATCAATTTTTATCTTGATTTCAAATAATGACAAATTTCATCAAATGGAGGACTATCATGAGCGAGCAAAAAATCATTGAACAATCGAAACTTGAATACGTTGAATCCTTAATTTCAAAAGCATCTGACGCCGAACAAAGAAACACCGAAGAAGCTTTGACGCTCGCAAATGAAGCCTTAGAATTATCCAAAAAATATGGATTTATCAAACTCGAAGCGAGAAGTTTATTAAGAATTGGCCGTTGTCATTGGATTAACAGCAATTTTAATGAAGCGATTGATTTTTTAGGTCAAGCGTTAGACATTTCTGATAAAATTCAAGAAATCCATACCAAAGTTGAAGCTTTGATTGGTCTTGGCAATGTTTATATTACAATGGAACTATTAGACCAAGCAATGACGCATTACCACAACGCTTTAAATATGGCGATGGATCATGGTTATGGCGAATTAGAATCCAAAATTCTAAATAACATTGGAACAATGCATGAAGATTTGAAAAATTATCCGGTTGCTTTGGATTACTATCAAAAGTGTTTGGAAAAATCAATCGAAATCGATGATCAATACGCCATCGCTATTGCGAATGTCAATATGGGAAACGTTCACTTGAGTTTAGATAAATTAGAAGAAGCAAGGGAATATATCCTTAAAGCGATTAGTTATGGCATTGAAAATCGTAAAATCTTATTATTAGCCCATTCTTACCATTCGATGGGGAGAATTTATCAAAAGCACCAAGATTATAAGCAAAGCATCAAATATTTAATGTTAGGGGTCGATGAAGCGACCGATTGCAAAGATTTAGTCATTTTATTCCGAATTTACATTGAACTGGCTTTATCTTATGACTATAACAACGACTATCATAATGCGCTTGAATACTATTTAAAAGCGTTAGATTTATCAAATCAAATTGGCATGGATGAATTAATGCCAAGGATTTATGAACAACTGGCAGTATTTTATGAAAGACATGATAAACATGAATTGTCATTCCAATACTATCGCGATTTTCATCAAGCGAGTAAAATCGTTGAAGAAAACCGAAGAAAAGAACGCATCAATAGTATCGACTTTCAATCGAAATTATCAGAATCTTTAGAAGAAACAAAGATATACCGTCAACTTTCGAACGAATTAAGAAAAAGCTATCAACAAATGCATGTCTTGAGTAACATCGGACAAGCGATGACCTCAACGCATGTATTAAGTGATATTTTTGAACAACTCTACGAAAACGTTAATTTGTTAATGACGGCCGAAAGTGTCGGCGTTGGATTATTTGATGAAAGCATCAATGGACTGCGGTTTGATTTGTTCATCGAAAAAGGGAAGATGCTTGATAGTTTCACCCTCTCGCTCGACAACACGAAAAGCTATCATGTTTGGAGTTATTTAAATAATCAAACGATTAAAATCAACGATATCGAAAAAGAATATAAAAAATACATCAAAGGCCTTGCGAATACCAGAGGCGACTTAATGTATTCGGCAATGTACGCACCGTTAATGTGTGAAGGGGAAGTCATCGGTGTCTTTAGTATCCAAGCCAAACAAAAAAACACCTATACTGATTCGCATAAAGACTTACTTCAAACCCTTGCTTCTTATCTCGCTATTGCGATTAAAAATGCGATTAAATCAAAAGAATTAGCAAAATTAAATGAAAAATTAAAAGGATTATCCGAACAAGATGGTTTAACGACCATTCCAAACCGCCGGTTATTTGACATGATGTATGACCGGTTATGGAATGAAGCCATTGATAACAAAGAATCTTTGTCGATCCTGATGATTGACGTCGATAACTTCAAAGACTTTAATGATAACTATGGCCATTTGACTGGTGATGAAGTCATCAAAAAAGTTGCGGCCCTCTTATCTCAAGAACGAAGAGATCATTATGATTTCGTCGCGCGTTATGGCGGCGATGAATTTGTCATGTTATTACCGAATTGTTCTCTAGAAGAAGCGGATCAATTCGCGAATCAAGTGAGAGAAGCTGTCATTCGTTTAAACGATGATCTCAGTAACAAGATTCGGATTGCGGTATCGATTGGCGTTTCAGCCACGAAACCAAGCGCCCAAAAAACAAAAGATCGATTCTTGAGCATTGCGGATACCCAACTCTATATCAGTAAGGCCAATGGCAAGAATCGTGTGACATCACTCGATTATTAATATCACTCATTCACAACCGAACAGGCACAATTTTGTGCCTGTTTTTGATTGAATTCAACGATTCAACAATATTTTTCTCGATTAAGTTTTTAAAAAAGAAGTCATAATAACGCGTGTAAGCGCTAACTGAAACATTTTGATAGAAAAACAATCAATATTCATGAATGAAAAGCAAAGCATATTCATCAAAATATCGAATTTATCGAAAACATTAAAAACTAATGAGTTATATATAACTCAACGCTTTTTTTTCATTTTATGACTTTTTTTTCTTTGAGTTCTATTGACCGAGTGATATAATATTGTTGGAAGCGTTTTCAAGTAACAAAATAGATAATAACCTACGGAGGGTAACATGAACAAATTTGATTACATGGAAAAACACGATTACGAACAAATAGTTTACTTCTACGACAAAACAACGGGATTAAAAGGTGTTACAGTTATTCATGACACAACACTTGGACCTGCCTTAGGCGGCACAAGAATTTGGAATTATGCTTCAGAAGAAGATGCCGTGATGGATTGCTTAAGATTAGCTCGCGGTATGACTTATAAATCAGCGGCTGCTGGATTAAACTTAGGTGGCGGTAAAACCGTATTAATTGGCGATGCTCAAACGTGTAAAAGTGAAGCTTACTTTAGAGCTTTAGGCAGATACGTTCAAAGTTTAAATGGCCGTTACATTACTGCTGAAGATGTCAATACGAATACAAAAGATATGGAATTTATCCATATGGAAACCGATCATGTTGTAGGCCTTGAAGGCAGAAGCGGAAATCCTTCACCGGTCACAGCGTGGGGAGCCTTCCATGGCATTAGAGCCGCTTTAAAACATAGATTTGGCAATGATGATGTTTCTAATTACTCTTACGCGATTCAAGGGGCTGGACAAACGGGTTATTATTTAATCAACTATTTGATTGAAGCGGGTGCTAAGAAAATTTATTTCACTGAAATTAATCAACGCCATATTCAAAGAATGGCTGAAGAACATCCACAAGTCGAGTTCGTTCCATCAAACGATATTTACGCAATGGACGTTGATGTCTTCTGTCCTTGTGCTTTAGGTGCTGTGTTAAATGATGATACCATACCGCAAATCAAAGCACCGATTATTGCTGGTACAGCGAATAACGTTTTACAAGATGAAGATC
>DIJY01000110.1:0-341 GCA_002421405.1 Caryophanales bacterium UBA5632
ATTTGTGAAAATTACTTTTGTTCTTTTACGTCTAATATCCAGTCTTCAGGAGCGATGATATCGCCAAACTGAATGCCAACTAGAAGTCGATAAAGTTCTTTTGTAACTGGACCCGCTTCTTTGGGGTTTCCAAAAGTGTGGAGTTGATTTTGATACATCAACCCGCCAATCGGAGTGATGATTGCGGCCGTTCCACAGGTTCCGGCTTCACAATATAAATCGAGTTGATTGACATCAACATCGCCTTCGATGACTTTCATTTTGAGCATGTCACGAGCGATATCAATCAGTGCTCTTTTAGTGATTGAAGGCAGAATCGAAGCTGATTTAGGTGTGACGAA
>DIJY01000110.1:389-4600 GCA_002421405.1 Caryophanales bacterium UBA5632
GGATCTAAGTAGAGACAATCAGTAAATCCATCTTTTTTAGCGAGATAATTGGGATAGAAGCTCGCTGCGTAATTACCGCCGACTTTGATATCCCCCGTCCCTTTCGCCGCGGCTCGGTCATACTCTGAAACAGTAAAGTTTGAAGGGGTTAAACCGGATTTGAAGAATAAGCCAACAGGCTGAGTCACGACACCAAATAAATATTCTTTGGAGGGGGCTAAGATGAGATTTGAGCCGATACCAATCATGAAGGGACGAACATAAAGCGTCGCTTTCGATTCGTAAGGAGGAACATAGTCGCTATTCGCAACCACGGTTTGACAAATAGCGTCGATGAATTTTTCAATCGGAATTTCCGGCATCATGATTCTCTGACACGATTTTTGGAACCGTTTTGCGTTATCATAAGGACGGAAGAATTGAACACCGCCATCCTGTCTTCTGTAACATTTCATGCCTTCAAAGGCTTGTTGCCCATATTGAATGCCCGTCGATAGCATATGCAGCGAAAGGGTCGTTCCATCGGTCACTTTGCCTTCATCCCATTTTCCATCTTTATAGTAAGAGACATAAGAAAAAGGCGTTTGCACCGGGAGAAAAGATAAGTTGTTAAAATCAATTGATTTAGAGGGTGATTTAATCATATAATCCTCGCTTTCTATAACAGTAAAGCCATGAGTAACGTATCGTAATATTCGTTCCTTATTTTCATTTGTCTTGGATATTTGCCAACGGTTTTAAATCCAAAAGATTCATATAAATGGATTGCGCTTTCATTATTATTTCGAACCTTTAAATAAATATTTTCTATCACTTTTGAACTTTTTGCGTGTTCAATCATCATTTGCATCATTGCTTTGCCAACGCCTTGATTCCAGTATTTTTTTATAACGGTAAGACCAATCTCACTATTATGACGTAATCTAGGGCGGTCGATACCGCTCATATTGGCTAAACTGACAATTTCGCCATTGATGCGGCCCACGAACATGGGATAGAGCGTATTTTCACTAAAACGCTCTAAGAAAGCTTTTTCTTCCTCAATCGTAAAAGGAACACCTTCATTACCAAACGTGATGTTATCTGATTCACCACCCACGATTTTCAAATAGGTTAAAACGTCTTCTGCATCAGAGCCTTTAGGGCCAGTCACTTCTAGTATTTTACCGTTTTTTAGAATAAAATTTCTCATCATTATCACCTGCTATAATCTTACACTAAAATCTTATATTTTGAAATAGTACTCGTTAATTTGAATGGAAATTTATTTGATTATATGGTATGATAATGAAGAATAGAGGAGGAATTAAAATTGCTAACACTGATTAAAAACGGAACCCTTTATGATGGATCAAGTAATCCGCCGATTGTGACGGATATTTTGATTGAAAAAGGGTTGATAAAAAAAATTGCAAAAAATATACCAATTGGAAAAACGACGGTCATCGACGCCACGAATTTAGTGGTTGCGCCTGGATTTATTGATGCACATTCTCACAATGACTTTTTTGTTGATAAAATCAACTCATCAAAAACCATTGTCCCTTTTTTAAAACAAGGCATCACCTCTCAAGTCGTCGGTAACTGCGGATTTTCAGCTTATGGTGTTCATAAAGAATCAAAGTATAAAGATTTGGTCGGTGGAAAACTGTTTAAAGCTCAAAAACCAGGTAGTTTGGATGAGTTCGTGAAATTGACTGAGGGAAACCTTGATGTCAATATCATTCCGTTAGTAGGACACGGAACCACCAGAATTGCGATGTCGGGTTATGAATCACGCGAATTAACGCGCTATGAACTTGCCAAAGAAATTGAAATATTAGAAGAAAACTTAAAAATGGGAGCGTTTGGCGGTTCTTTTGGCTTGATGTACGAACCTTCGATGTATGCCCCAAGAGAAGAATTAGAGAAATACGCAGAAATGATTAAAAAGTATGATGGAATCCTAACCGTTCATCCTCGGGCTTGTTCCAAGGTTGCGATGGGTTATCCGTTATTCAGTAAATCTCATATCGAACAAGGTCTCGATGAAGTCATCGAAATCATGGAAAAAACACAAGTTAGAACTGAGTACTCGCATTTGATTTTCGTGGGAAAAGCTTCCTGGAAATCGGTTGAACCGATGCTTAAAAAGTTCCATGAAGAACGTAACAAAGGGTTTGATATCGCTTATGATATGTATCCTTTTACCTTTGGTGCTTCTGTCATCACCGTTGTTTTACCGGCTTGGTACATGAAAATGACAGAAACTGAAAAAAAGAAGAAGTCAACGAGATTCAAGTTAAAAGCATTAATAACAATTACAAAAAAACTGTTAGGGATTGAATTTTCAGATATGATTATAGCTTATATCAGCAAAGAATATCCTCAATATGAAGGAAAAACGGTCAGTGAAATCGCTGAATCTGAAAAAATGAGTTACTTTGATATGTATTTGAAACTAGTTGACTTGTCCGAAGGAAAAGGGCGAATCATGCTTGAAAAATATTATAGTGAAGACATTATCCAAAAATTGATGGATGATGATTTATCAATTTTCATGACTGATGCTTGGTATGAAGAGTCAGGAGCACAAAACGCGGGAACCTATCAAGCAATGCCATTCTTTATTCAAAAGGCACGTGAAAGACAAATACCCATTGAAAAAATCATTTACAAAATGACTGGCGCAACCGCAGACCGTTTTAAAATCATTGATCGTGGTTACTTAAAAGAAGGATTAGCAGCGGATATTACGATTTTTGATGAAAAATCAATTGTTGTCAATCCAAAAGTTCCTGATTCTACTCCAGGGGGAATACAATATGTGATTGTCAATGGTGAAGTCGCGATTGATCATGGTCGGTATTTAAAACCAAAATCGGGAAAAGTATTGCGAAAAAAAACATAGTTAAAAATAGGTGAGCCATTTGGCCCACCTTTTTAATTGAATTTTTCTGGGTAACAAGCTTTCATCGTATCCGCTAAACTTTTATAAATATCAATTCCGCCTTCAAATCCTAATTCTTCAAAATGAAGTCGTTCTTTCATAAAATCTGGATCGATATAGAATAGTTTGTTTAAGATATCGGTCATTAACAATCGGTGATTGAGACCACTCTGTTTTCCATCCTTAAGCATTTTTTTGTCCAGTTTCGCAGCTCCGATGGCTGTTATCCACGCTGGGACACCAACAAATTGACGTTTATCACCAATCATCGAGGTCATTGTTTCAATTAAGTGACGATACGTCATATTTTGAATTCCAATGGGGTAACACGTATTTGACTCACCATAAAAAGCAGTTGCTACGATTGCTTCTGCGACACCTTCCACAGAAATGACAGATGTTCCACCGCCTTTTGGGAAATAGAGTTTTTTCATGCCATCAAAAAGACTGAGGAAATGTTCACGCCATAAAGGAACACGATTGGGCATCGTGCCAAAGATAAAAGGCAGTTCAAGCATCATAACATCGAATGTTCCACGATTCGTCAGTTCAAATAAGGAGAATTGTTGTTGCATTCTTGCTCGAATGTAAGGATGATGTTTAGACAGTGAATTGTGATAAATCCGGTCAAAATGAGCAAAATAAGAACTCAGAACAATACATCGTTTGATGCCTGCGTTTTTAATTGCCTGACAAATTTTCGTCGATTGAACAACTAATTTCTCATGGAAAAAAGCAAAGGCATCGCCAATCGGTAAAGTCCGGTCATCAGGGCCTAAAGCATAAACAAATGTATCGAAATTATGATTTTTAACGAGCAATGTTATTTCATCCATCGACATTTCAAATAAATTACCAGTCATCAAATTGATTTGGGGAGGGTACCATCCCTCTAAATCAATTTCATTGGGTAATGCAATCGTTGAAACGTCAATGTTTTTTGATAAAAATAATAGTGCCGCATGGTAACCAATAAACCCAGTTCCGCCGGCAATTAAGACTTTGCTAACGTCTTGTCGCATAAGGACCTCCTATACGTCCGATAAGGCTAAAAACTCATATCCAGGGAGTGTTGAAGAAGATAATACTTTTAAAATAACAAAATAATCATTCTTAGAAAAGTCAAAATGGATGATGTCCTTAACTTTACACTTCATTGTCACTTTCGCACCTTTAATGAGGATGGCAAAGTTGTCAGTTGTGTAATCAAGGTCTTTAAACTTATCAAAGGTATCGCTATGGTGTTCTCCAAAGCGGAGTGCGATATCACCTTGTTGCTTGG
>DIJY01000123.1 GCA_002421405.1 Caryophanales bacterium UBA5632
TTACCGCCCATTTCAGCGATCACCCGTTTTAACCAGATTTGTCCGGGTCTAACGATGGCCGCTTCTTGATAGATATTCATTCCGACTTCTTTACTACCGGTAAAGGAGATAAACCGTGTCTTCGGATGTTTAACGATGTAGTCGCCGACTTCACTGCCTTTGCCTGGAACGAAGTTCAATACGCCCTTGGGTAATCCCGCTTCCATAAAAGCTTCAACGAGCATGTGAGCAATGAGCTGCGTGTTCGACGCTGGTTTTAATAAAACTGTGTTACCAGTCACAATCGCCGCCGATGCCATCCCGCACGTAATCGCTAATGGGAAGTTCCAAGGAGGGATGATCGCGCCAACGCCTAATGGAATGTATTTATATTCATTTCTTTCGATGTTTCTGCGACTTAAAACAACGTCATCGACGCGGTTTAAGATAAGCATTTGCCTCCCATAATATTCTAAGAAGTCAATTGCTTCAGCGGTATCCGCATCCGCTTCAACCCATGATTTACCTGCCTCCAGCGTCATCATTGCCGAAAACTCATGTTTTCTTCTTCTGAGAATCGCCGCCGTTTTAAATAAAACGTCCGCTCTTGTTTCAGCCTTCACTTTTTTCCAAGTTTCAAACGCGGTTAAAGCCGCTTGCATCGCTCTTTCACCCATCGGAATATCCGCTTGGTGAATCTGACCGATGACTTCTTCGGTGTTTGAAGGATTAATCGAGGCTTGAATGCGTCCTTCGTAAACGAATTCACCGCCAATAATCAAAGGGTAGGTTTTTCCTAACTTTGATTGGACTTTCTTTAATGCCTTCAAGTAAGCCACTTTGTTTTCTTCTTTTGAAAAATCGGTTAATGGTTCGGTTAAATAATCATAAATTGCCATAAGTCATATCCTTTCTAGACGACAGATTTTTCCACTTCATGCGTGGTTTGATGATTGAATCGGTTGATATGAAGCATTTCAGTTTCTAATGATAAGGGTTCATTCATAATCATTTCACTGATTAAGACACCCGTCATCGGCGCAAACATAAAGCCGTGACCGGAAAAACCGCAAGCCATATAAAAGCCTTTTAAGTCGGGTGATTCACAAATAATGGGTTGTTTATCGGGACTCATGTTATAAGAACCGGCCCATTGCCGGATGACTCTTAATTCACCGATTTTTGGTAAAATATCATCAATGGTTTTTGCCATGGCATCTAAGAATTCATGGGAGGCCTCAATATCGTGTCCTTGGGGTTGATTGGGTGTGGTTCTTCCCATTAAAAAACTACCGTGGGGCACTTGTTGACAATAAAGGTTTTTGGTAAAACTCATGACCATCGGTCCTTGCATTTTCGCAATCGGCTCCGTGACTAAGATTTCATGCTTTTCAGAATAGACCGGAATATCAAGTCCTACCATGAGGCCGATTTCTCTCGAATAACCGCCGGCCGCATCAATGACGATATCGGCTTGATAAGTATTTTTATCGGTTGTAACGGTGTAAATCCCTTGATGATGTTGAATGCCTTTGACGGTTTCAAAGAAATGAAAGGTTGCGCCTAATTTCTTTGCTGCTTGATAATAAGCATCGGTCATTTTAAAGGGATTCAAATGACCATCGGTTTGACAGTATGTTGCACTGATGAAACTCTTCGGATTTAAATGGGGCACAATCTTCAATGCTTCTTCGGGGGTTAATTTTTTGGATGGAATCCCTAATGCATTTTGTAAAGCAACGTTTTTAGCGAATTGTTTGTCTTCTTCAAGCGTTGTCGCTAAAATTAAATAACCTTCTTGTTTGAATTCAATGTCACCTTCATAGTGCAAGGTTTCTTTCGCGTGTTCAAAAAATTCAATGGAATGTTTCGCCATGATGCAATTGGCTTTCGTCGCCCACTGTTGTCTCACTCCCGCGCCACATCTTCCCGTTGCGCCAGCGGTGAGATAACTCTTATCAAGAACTAAGATATCTTTAACCCCTTTAACGGCTAAATTATAAGCAATCGATGCGCCGGTGACACCAGAACCAACGATGATAATCTTATTTTTCATTTTTAGCACCCCTGGCAATCGCTTTTAATGGCACGCCAATGGTTAATGGTCTGACGGTCGGGAGTGGAATTTCTTCAATCGGTTTCTTTAAGAAGATTGAAAGTTCTCTTTGGATGATGGGGAGGCAGGTGGCTCCTTGACAAGGACCCATGCCAACCCGGAGTTGCCGTTTTAAGTCTTCAATGGACGTAAATCCTTGTTCCATGAGGGTATGAAGTTCAGCTAAACTAATGTCTTCACAACGACAGACGATAATATCTTTTTTACTCATGGTCTTTACTCCTGATGGTCACAAACTCATAAAGAAGATTTAAATCAGTTTTTACGGTCACTAGAACCGTTTTATCTTGTTTTGGTATTAGGATTGCAGATTCAATCAAAGCGTCGCCGATGATCGCTCCCGCACGATTAATTGCATGCCATATTTCATTCTTTTTAGGAACTGGGAGCAATTCATAAGGAATCTTAAAGACCGCTTTGGAGGGTTCAATCTTTGCGAGCATAATCGCTAGACCGGGACAACTTGTGACACAAATGCCACAACCCGTGCATTTCTCAACAATCAGTTTGGGCTGAACGTTAATGTCATCACCAATATGAATGGCCCCAAAAGGACAACTGGTTTGACAGGGGTTACAAGGAATATCTTGGTAGCACTCAATAATCGCTTTCGCTTTCGCTAAAAATTCTTTTTTAGGAAAGCGAGACTTGACTTGTTCAAGGGATGCTATTCCGGTTTTATCGAGCATGGGTCTCACCTCGCAATTTCGCTAAGCCAATCCTAGTTTTCGCACCAAACGGGCCACTTCTTAAATTGGAAAGTTGGTCATGATAACTTTGTAGTAAGGTTTCATAATGAGGATGATGATAACCGATTCGATTCGCAGCGATTAAGCCCACGAGATACCCTTCAATCATCGCACTCGATGCTTCTTCGATGCCGATGACATCGCCAGCCACAAATAAATTCGGGTAACTTGTTTCATGGTTTTCATTGATCAAGGGCACCATGCCACCGAGTTCATTGACAAACTTCATTTCCACAGCCGCCATCGATAAGAGTTGATGTAAAGGCGATAAACCCACGGAGATGCATACTGCATCAACGTCAATCAATTTTTCGGTACCAGAAACCATTTCCCATTTTTCATTGAGTTCAACGGTTTCGATTTGCTCGACAAAGTCTTTGCCAATTGCTTTTTTGATCGTTGTTGAAGTATAGATTGGAACGCCTAATCGTCTCAGTTTCGAAGCATGAACTAAATAACCGCCAATTTTAGGCGCAGCTTCGAGTAAAGCCTTCACTTTGACGCCTGCTTGCATTAATTGATAAGAAACAATGAGACCAATATTACCAGATCCAACCATGACAATTGATTGTCCGGGTAAGACGCCATATAAGTTCATTAAGGTTTGGACCGCTCCGGCACCGTATATACCAGGTAAGTCATTGTTTTCAAAGGCTAAGAACTTTTCACTCGCACCGGTTGCGGTGATGATTGCAGTGGCTTTGAATTTTGAATAAACGCCTTTTTGATAAACCGTTATTTCATGATTGGGATAAAGACCCACAACAGTAGCGTCACACATAATTTCGATTTTGTCTTTGAATTTCATGACATCATCAATTAATAATTTCGCAATATCAAACCCTCTGGTTTTTGCATAGGTTAATTCACTACCAAAGAATTTATGAGTTTGTTTAATGAGTTGTCCACCGAGGGCTGGACTTCTTTCGATGATTAAGACCTGACATCCCGCTTCAGCGGCCATCTTCGCCGCTGTGAGACCGGCAGGGCCCCCACCAATGATGATGAGTTCTTTATTCGTCATCATAAAACACCTTTGCCCTTCTGACTCAATACGACCATGCCTTCTTCAAGCAACGTAATACAAGTCCTGACATTGGGTTGGTTGTTGACAGTCATATCACAAGAAGCACAGTTGCCAATGGCACAATAAAAGCCTCTTGGGCGATGGTGTTCAATCGACTCCGATAATTTTTTAATGCCACATGCATGGAGGGCACTTTGGATGGTATCGCCTTCATAACCAATGAAAGATTGACCATCAAAAGTAAAGTTTATTTTCTTTTTTGTCTCGAAAGTTAAGATTGGATGTTTTTCTATGCGCATATGTCTACCTCACTCTCATTATGATAACATAAAGCGCTTTCATTTTAAAGCAAATTTTGTTGGCAAATGATGAAAAGAAAATGACATCAAAAACCGATGTCATTCGTTACTTGATTGTAAAGTGCTTGAATATTTTATTTCTTCTTTTTGAGGCTCGTTTTTTCGTTTTTCCGTTAAATAGATCGGTAAATACATCCCAAACATTAATAACGCAGCCAGTGAGATTAAGACGACTAGATAAACAATATGGTGGATTTCTTTAAAAACGTTCATAAAATCGACGGGTGGATTGAATAAAAACAATTCATCCGACCCACCATATTTATAAGTAGCGTATCCAGCGATGAAGGCATAGATTCCTAGAAAGAACATCGATTGGTATAAGTCTTTTTTGGTCGGGGTAAAATTTAAGACGCGATACCCATAAACTGCAAACCACCCAATCGCAGCATGGGCCCCAAAATAAGTCCACCCATTCCACCGGTCTAAACCCCAAAGGGTGTCAAAGAAAAGATAAGTTAGCAGGGTGCCAAAGGCATAGAAATACATTATTTTGAAAAGTTTCTCTTTTTTAAAGGCAATTGAATAAAGCAGTCCATAAAGGGCAATTCCACAAAGTGGGATTCTAAAGAGTGAGCCATTTAACATTCGACTTTCAAAGACGCGCCATTCGAATATGACAGCGAGTCCAATTAGAAAAAATCGAATGTATTTTTCATAACGACAATTTTTAATTTTGGGTGCTAAAATCCATAAGAGCACCAACGTTAAAATAAGACCAAAAATCAATAAAATATGTGTTACACCAAACCACTCGATGGGTTGTGTCATTTGATCACTAAAAAATTCTTGCATGTTCATCGTCCTCGTTCATTCAGTATTTTATTGTTTGATTAGTTGACAAAACTTGAAACATCAGACTCTTCTTTAAACATTTGTGTTGCATCGATGATGGGTAAGATAATCGGTGCCATCATTGCATTGATGGTTAAGTTTGTGACCATCGAACGCAAATAAGGATAGATGAGATTGACCCCTTGATACTTTAAGAATTGATTGATCTCATTGATATTATCATTTTGTTCAAATTCAAATATCCCTTTAATTGCAACGTGCATATTAATCGGATACTTTAAATCGGGTTTATCTTTGATTTCTAAAGTCAGTTGGGTAAAATACGCTTTTTCATTAATCCGACCAATATCACGTCTGATGACATGGTCAACTTTGAACTTCCCCATCGGTAAATGGTTGTTGGTCAGTTCAACTTTATCGGTGACGAGCATCATCTTAATAACTTTTATCATAAAATACCTCGATTCAATGACTTACTTTCTATTGTATCAAAATTTAATAATTATTCAATGATTAAGATACTATTAGCATCTAAAAAGATATACATTTGAAAGATAAATTTCTGTATAATTTTCTCACTAATTTGTCTATGAATGAATTAGAAAGTGTGATAATCATGTTTGATATTGACAAAAAAATAGATATAGATTATGATAAATTTGGTATGGATTTTCAGCCTACAGTCTCTGAAGTTTTAGATAACTCCAGAATAAATCTTCTTATTCTTGATATTATTATTGTTTAAGTCAAGATAAAAACACTTTACTTGGTATTGCCAATTTTTTGAAATTGGCAGAATTCCTAGAAAAAATTGTTTTAGTTTAATGAAAGATGACTGTATACTAAAAATCCATTTTTATTTGGAAAAAAATAGGGTGATCAATGAATTTTCAACAAAAGATTAATTTTATTAAGTTATTGTCATATGGACTATATTTTTATCATGGATTATTTATTTGTGTTCATTTTCGATGTTTAAAAAAACAATAATAGAAAGGGAGGAATTATTCTTTAAATTAATCTTTTAATTTAGAGTCTATAAAAAGAAATGAATAGAAAAATGTTGAGATTTATCATCATTTTGCTCATTTTTTTTACTTTGAATGCTTGTGATTTATTTAAAACAACGAATTTATCTACCTCAAGCACAGATAACAACACTACTTCTTTCTCTACTACGACTTCTTCTATATTAACTACGACCATTGAGAATACATCGATATCTTCGTCAACTTCACAAACAACAACTGTTCCGGTAACAACGACAACAACTGTACCAGTAACAACGACAACAACTGTTCCAGTAACAACGACAACAACAACTGTTCCAGTAACAACGACAACAACGACAACCGTTCCTACCACAACGACTACGGTTCCTACAACAACAACGACTCAAACAACTACAACAACGATTATCACTTATTATTCAGTAACATTCACTGATGTTGAGGGGAATGTGATAAGTGAACAATCAATTCCAGAAGGATCGAATGCAATCCCCCCGACACCACCTTATATTGAAGGGTTTGTCTGTGCAGGTTGGAGCCATGATTATCAAGCAATCAATACGGATTTAATTATTGAGCCTATTTATGAACCCAATATACCACAAAAAGTATCGATTCTTGATGTCGCAGATCATCTTGATGAGGGAGAAATCTTGTCATATTCGTTTACAATAGAGACTCCAAGCTTAATTACAATCTATTTGGAGAGTCCATTTGATTCTTATGGAACGCTATATGATGCATCCATGAATTACATAACGGAAGATGATGACAATGGAATTGATGCAAATTTTCTCATTGATACATTCTTGGAATCTGGAACTTATTTCATATACGTGGAAGGATACTATGGAGATGAGATTGGTGACTTTTCACTTCATGTCTTGATAGAACCCAGTATAATAAATGATAATGGCATTTTGGTTCACAAATCAGGTATTATCGATATCTATAATGAAATCGAATATGTGTTCTATGTTCCAAAAAACTCAATTTATGAAATATTTCTTATTAGTGATTTTGATTCCTACGGATATCTTATGAATGAGAATGGATATGTGGCTAGTAATGATAATAATGGTGATGATACTGATTTCTATATCCAAACAGAGTTGACATCAGGGCTCTATTATTTATACATCAGTGGCTACGGACTAGGAAACCTTAATTATGAACTCATTATTCAGAAACTACATATTGAATTCGAAACAATTGAGACTTTTACCAATACATTATCATCAGACGAAACGAATTGGGAATGGTTTGCATTAACCCTTGATGGAAAAATCGAAATTGAATTAATCAGTTCATTTTCTGGCATTTTTGAAATCTACGATTCATCATTTGAACTTATAAATCAAGGCGTCAGTAACGATGCAATCGAGTTAAATGCCACTGGAGGTGTTTTGTATTTTGCTATTTCAGGAGAAACTTCATTCGATAGTGGTGATTATCTTTTAACGATTGGATATAATCCGCTGGATTATGAATTGAATCAACCAATTGTATCATTTTCAAGTACAATCACCTCATTACAAGAGAAATGGTATGATATATCAGTTGATACTGCAGGACTTCTTTTAGTCAGTTTGATAAGTGATTTTAATGGCATCATTAATCTATACGACGAAACTAATACCTTGGTTGTGTCAACTGAAAGTTCTAGTTTGAATGATTTCCTCTATTCATACTATCCCGTTGTTCCAGGGGATTATCAACTTCAATTGTCAGGAGAGAATTTAAATGAGTTTGGTTCATATGATTTAGTTGCTTTTCTCGATTATCCAGACATGTACTATTTAATATTTGAAACTGATGGTGAATTAATCGCAGGCAATGAAGATTTATACGAATTTACCATTGATTATCCTGTTTCACTTTTCATCGGAACTTCCAGTGAATTTGATTCATATGGTAAACTATACGATGAAAATATGAATTTGCTCATTGAAGTCGACGACGGATGGGAAGAAGACTTTACAATCCGGTATTTGGCTTTTCCAGGAACGTATTATATTGGAATTAGTGGTAGAACCGAACTTGATGCCGGTTATTATTATTTACAAGTTGAATGGTCTGAATATGAGTTATCTTATTCATCCACTATTGAACTTTACGGTTATTTAAAACCGAGTGAAATTCAAGATGAAGAATTTGAATTGATTAATAACTCGCTCGTGAATATTCATCTGTATGCTATTATTGATGTGACTGTTCAGCTTTATGATAGTTATGATACTTTAATCTTTGAATATGATTTATTACAAGATTCCGATATAAACCTTCCCTTCTATTTAAAATCTGGTATTTATTCAATGGTATTTACTGAACCGTCAGCGCTCAACGAAGGTTATTTTAGTTGTTATATTAGAAATATTGAAATATATCATATAGAAAACCCCTTATTACACCTAAGTGGAGATATAGAACTCAATGAAACCTTAACTTTCAACTTTGAAATTACTGAAGTAAGTCATGTCATTATCGCTAACTGGTCGCCACTTGACACGACTGGTGAACTTTATGATGCTTCAATGAATTTACTTTATTCAAATGACTCCGATGGGTGGGAAGATAATTTCTTGATTGATGCTATCTTAGACGTTGGCGTTTATACTCTTAAGGTAACGGCAACATCAGTAGGTTTTTATGATATCATCGTGGATTGTCCTAACGATCCTTCTTTAGAGATTTTAATCAATCCGAGTACAATATACACGACTTCATATCTTGATAAAGAGGACCTTATTATCTTGCCGTTTGATCTTAATGATGAAATGAATTTACGATTTTATTCTGTGAGTGATATCGATACTTACGCTTATCTATACGATTCAGAAGGTAATTTAATCACGGAATGCGACGATTCAGTGATTGGATATAATTTCTCCTTTTATTACACCTTAGCACCTGGTTCTTATGAATTGCATGTCACTGGTTATGATGAAACTGAAATGGGATTAGTGACGGTTTTGATTACCGATGCTATCAATGATTCAATAAGTAATGATATATTTCATGATATTGTTGGAATAGAATATTCTCCTTCGATTGTACAAACTTTTATTATTGAGATTATTGAAGAAACTTATGTTGTATTTTATGCTGATAATTCTGTTGACATTTTAATTGAAATCTTGGATTCATCTAACAATGTCATTGCTTCTCAAATTTCAAATGCAAATCATCTGGATGAATATATACTAGAAATTCTCTTACAAACTGGAACCTATACTGTTCGAGTCACTAGCCTTAACAGTATTGCATTTGGGATATTTAATTTGAGTTATTATACTTATAAAACGCATCAAGAAATTGATATTGTTAGATACACTGATATTGATAGCGAAGAAGATGATGAATGTTATTTGTTTGTTCCGCTAATACTGAAATTTCCAACATTTGTCACAGCATACTCTTACGGAAATGAAGATACTAAACTATATTTGATTGATGAACATGAAAATATTATTGGTTTCTATGACGATATTTCTGATTCGAATTTAAACTTTTCATTTTCAAAATTGCTTGACGAAGGAACTTATTATTTATACATTGAGATGGAGCACTACGGATTAATTCAAATGACGATTGAATTGGATATTTTGACTTATCCAGACAGTTCAAATATTGTTGAAGAGACCGTTTTTATATCTGAAAGTTTTGAAGGTGTCGAACTAATACTTGATGAATATGCAATTATTCGGATGAATGTTTATTCTCAATCACGTATCGCTTTATTACTCTGTGACATCTATGGTGAAATGCTCGAACTCGATATGGGAAGAAATCCCCATTTTATGATTGTTTTACCACCTGGAACCTATTGGTTTGATATGCTTGTTGTTGATATATATGGAACTTCAACGGGTGATTCAGCCTATGTAGATTATGTATTAGATATTTGGGAGTTGACTTCAGGGATAGAACTCTTAACTGAGACGATTGTTTTAGATTATTATAATAATGGTGAAGACGACTATTCATACGTTGAATATGCCATCGATATTTTAGAACCTTCCATTGTATTGGTCCACACAACTAGTGAATCAACCCGACTATTCTTTGGCATTATCGATGAATATGATAATGAATATGTATTCAATTTTGATGAATACAGTTATTATGACTTATATATTATACGTTCATCGATTTGGACTTATTTATTAGCGAATCAATATGAAGTTGTTTTTGTAAATGAAAGTTCAAATGTTATTGGCTTTGAGGCGACAGTCATTGTATTTCCAATTAGTACCATTAACGACGAACTAACAAACGAAATAACGCCTTAATTCATCATTTAATTATTTTCAAAAAAAAGATCTGTATGAATGATAATCAATTGACTATCAACCATAAGATCTTTTTTTAATATCGAGATTGAAAATGATGCATTTAGTTATTGATCTTTATTTCACCTTTTAAAATACGGTCTTTAAGCCCTAAAACGTTCTTCTCAATCGTTTTGGCGACATTGATGAACTCACTATCTGCTTTCCCTGAAGGATCGTCTAAGCCCCAATCTTCACGAAACTGTGAAGGAAGATAAGGACAATTCACATTACATCCCATGGTAATGACGATATCAACGGGAGGTAACACATCAATCAGTTTTGAGGATTGTAATAATTCCATATCGATGCCGTATTCTTGTTTGATGATTCGAACGGCATCTTGATTGATTTTGGGTTTCGTTTCTGTTCCCGCACTATAAGCTTCAAAGAAATCAGATGCAAAGTGTCTCGTTAAGGCTTCAGCCATTTGACTGCGACACGAGTTATGAACACAAATATAAGCGACTTTTATTTTTCTCATAAGGTTGTCCTTTCAAATAGGTTACAATTCTATTATAACGGATGATTCAAAGAATCAAGCGTTTGATGATTGTAAAATCTTTGTAAAGACTATAGATAGGAGACAATTAAAGAGAATTTACCTTCAAGTTTGACTTCTTTTGCTTCGCTTGTAATGATCAAATGCATGCCCTTTGATACTTTCGTTAAATTAATCATGCCGTCGCCTTCAATAACACTGACAAGAAAGAATTTGTCATTCGGAAATTGGACATAATCGTGGATATCCCATTTTTCAACGGTGAAGTGTTGGTTTTGAATGAAGCGTGTATTAATGTTTTGACCGTCATGCGTTAGCATCATTAATAAAGGCAGTTCTAGATGCGGTATGGTGGCGACTTCAATCGATTCTTTAACATGTAACTGCCGTTTTTGACCCATTGAATCCACTCGGTCATAATCATAGAGGCGGTAGGTTGTATCAGAAGATTGTTGGGTTTCTAAAACCATGGTTCCTTGACATAAAGCATGAATTGTACCGGCAGGAACATAAATGAAATCACCGTTTTTTACGGGTTTACGAATTAAGAGGTCATTCCAATTGCCTTCTTTAACGAGCTGCATGAATTCTTCTTTGGTTTGTGCTTTATGACCAAAGATCATTGAAGCATCTTCTTTGGCATCCAAAACGTACCAACATTCGGATTTTCCATGATCTTTTGTGTGTTTACTTGCATAAGCATCATCAGGATGCACCTGAATGCTTAAATCGGCGTCCGCGTCAATGATCTTGGTTAATAATGGAAAAGTCTTACTTTTACAGTAGTTAAAGAGTTCAGGATGATCCTGATAGACTTGACTCAAGGTCTGCCCCAGGTATTCTCCATTCATGATGGTAGATTCACCTTCAGGGTGAGCACTAATCGCCCAACACTCACCGGTTGTATTCGTGGGAATAGCATAACCAAAGACTTCTTTCAATTTGGTTCCGCCCCAGATTCTTTCTTTAAAAATCGGCTTTAATATCAATAATTCACTCATATTAGCACACTCCTAAAAATTAATATTATTATAGCATAATATTTCTTGAATAGTATAATAGAGTTGTGTTATATTAGTAAAGTTCTAACAGGAGGAAAATCATGAAATATTATTTAGGCATCGATGGCGGCGGCACTAAAACAAGAGCTTGCCTCATCAATGAAGCAGGTACTTTGGTTCATTATGGATCAAGTGGACCCTCAAGCATTGATACCGTTGATTTAAACGTCAGTTTGAAAAACATCATGAATTCCGTGGGTGAAGCGGGATTCAACACAAAAGAAGATTATACCATCGAAGGTATCTTCGCTGGATTAGGTGGCATGGTTACTGAATCTAATTTTAAACTCGGTGAAGATATTTTAAGGAAGTTACCAAGACTCTCTGAAAATTGTAAAATCGTTTGTCGCAATGACATGGAAAATGCATTGCTCTGTGGCGAAACGAATAACGTTGGCATTGCCTTGATTGTTGGGACCGGAATGGTCGCTTATGGTAGAAACAAAAAAGGTGAGACGCATAAAGCGGGCGGCTGGGGTTTTAAAGAAGGCGAAAGTGGTAGTGCCTATGATTTAGGTTTCCAAGCAATTCGTAAAACCGTTCGTGCTTTAGATGGAAGAATCAAACCATCAGCTTTTACCAAAGAAATGGTGATTGCATTAGACATCACTACCCCCCTAGATATCGTGTTATCGATTGATTTATTATGGGGTAACAGAACAAAGATTGCTTCATTTGCGAAAATCGTAACGAAATATGCGAATTTAGGCGATGAATATGCCAAAGAAATTTGTGATACCGCAACCAAAGAATTAGCCTTAGCGGTTTATACCGTCGCAAAGAAATTAGAATTAAAAACAAAGAGTGTTGTGATTGTCGGTAGTTTAGGAACTGCGAAAGGTTATTTCAAAGATCAGTTGCATCACAATATTTTAGAATTACTCCCCGAAATTAAATTCATTGATAATCCCATTGATCCTGCTCTCGCTGCGGCGAAGCATGCATTGAAGCTCGCTACCCAAGAATAATTCATGTAATCATAAAGCCAAGGAATTTTCCTTGGTTTTTTTTATGATATTTATTTGCTTAAAACATCCTCAATAATCAACAATATTCATGATTCTATACTAACGTGCTAAAGCACATTGCGTGAATATAGCTATTTTTATAGTTAATATCTTATAGTATATTGACATCGCTCAAGAAATAATGATAATGTTAAAATAATAATAGTATTGAACTTTTTCGTTTGTTTCATGAAAACCATTATTTCCGCTATGAATCGCCAGATTCTAGATTGTTATATTTTTGTAAAAAGACTTTTATGATTGATTCCTAATTTGGGTAATAATGCTTCTATTTTCCATTTGTGAAAATTAGCATAATTTATAGATATATGAGGAGATTGATTATGAAAATTCATCTTAAAAATCTACTGTTGTTATTTTTTTCAGTTCTTTTTGTTTTTGTCTTGTCGGCTTGCACCAACAATTCGTCAACTCAATCGACGACAACCACCCTCGAAGGTGAAGAACCCATTGTCCTTGCGGGTGAATATGAAGTTGATATTACCGACTTAGGAATGCCAATGATTGTCTATTTAAAGATTGATGCGGATGATAACTTCTTCTTAGCACCGGACCGGACTTTTACGGTAGACAAAGGACATGGCACGATTTCGAGTATTGGTGACACTTATATGTTTATCTATAGTGATTCAACACCCGATACCCCAAAGACTTCAACGTTTAAGATTGAAAATAACAATCTTCACTTTGAAACGGCGCTTCCTTATGGTTCTTCAAATCTTCGTTGTACTGCCGTTGATGAAGAAAATCCAGATATTACCTATTATTTAGTTGCGAATAAATTCTTGTTTGAAGATTACTTAGGCGACTATGCAGGATCACATTCAGTAACAGCGATGAGTTCTACCATCGACTATGAATACACTTTAAAACTTAAAACGGGTTGTACTTATGTATTCACGAGCACCTTTGAACTTGAGGATGAAACATATGAGTTCATTGAAAAAGGCGCTTTCAGTATTAATGGTACCGCAATTACCTTAACCCCTGAAGGTGGATCAGCCCTTGTTGGGGTGATCAACGCTGATAGTAGTTTAGATGTATCAATTCAAGTTTCAGAAATGGCAGAAAGAGCAACTCATAATTTAAAAGTTGCGACGACCGCTGCTTTCTCTGGAACGTATTATGGGATAAAAACTATTAAAGATGGTGAAACAATCATTTCATCGACATTAGCAGTCGTTGTCTTAGATAAGTTTGGAAATTATACCTATACCGCGACAGAATCAGTGAGCGGTGATGAACCAACCGCGAGTGGAACCTTCAGTGTTTCTGGTAGTGCCATTACTTTTACACCAACGGTGGGTACAGCACAAACCGGGTCCATCGCTAATTATGTCTTGAAAAGCAAGTTTATGCTTACCGAAGAGGCAACCGCTGAAGTTGAGATTACTTTCTACCGTGAAAACGTTCAAGGCGTATTCACGGCAGTAACGACCGTTGAGGAAGTTGACTTTGAAGCTGAACTGATTCTAAATGTGGATGGCACATTCTCAGTCACCATCACACAAGTGGGTGGTGAAGTCATCTTTGATGAGGAAGGAACCTTTACCCTTACAAGAATGTTGTTTGTCTCTCTCAATTTAAAAGTAGGGACGACAACGTATGCTTGTGTTGTTTCTTTGTCAGGGTTAAATGTTAATTTTATCATCAATGAAGTGACTTACGGATTTATCCTTAAAAAATAGTAACAAGTATTTTATACCCTATTCAATGCGCGTTATTTTAATTCATGTCGGGACATTCGGAATGAATCATAATGATTCAATCCGTTCAAAAAATAAAAAAATAGACTTATTGGAGGAAATAAAATGAAAAAATGGTTTTTAGTTTGTTTAGGATTACTCATTGGGTTAACTGTGATGGCTTGTACAACTGCTACAACAACAGTACCAACGACAACAACGACGACTGCTACAACCACCACCACAACAACTGCTACAACAGCGACAACGACAACCACGATTGAAGTCGTTGACGCCGTCGTCTTAGGCAATTACGTTGGAACTCATAGTGTTAGTGCCATGGGTGGCGAAGTTGTTTATAATTATTTAATGACATTCGATGACGAAGGTGGATATCAATTCCATAGCGTTTATACCATGAGTGAAGTTGAATATACCTTTGACGAAGTTGGAACGTTCAGTGTCGCTGGTAATGTGATTACCATTACGCCCGCTGAAGGGGAAGCCGTTGCGGGAACCGTTAACGTCGATGGATCTTTAGAAGTATCTGTTAAAGCATCAACCATGGGCGCAAGAGCGCTAAGAAGCTTAGTCCCAACTGATTTAAAATATAATACGAACTATGTTGGAACACATACCGTGAGCGCCATGGGAAGCGATGTTGTTTATCATTATACCATCGTCTTTAACGTCAATAAAACGTACGCTGTGTTCAGTACCTTTATTATGAGTGAAGTGACTTACACCTTTGAAGAAACTGGAACCTTCACAGTCGCAGCTGATGTCTTAAGTGTGACACCACTCGATGGTGAAGAAGTTGCTGGTACGATCAATGTTGATGGTACCGTAACAGTCTCCATTAAAGCATCTACAATGGGTGCAAGAGCCTTAAGAACGTTAACGGCTTGTAATTTAATGTATAACGTTGCTTATGAAGGCACGCATACGGTTAGTGCCATGGGTAGCGATGTTGTTTATGTTTACACCATGACATTTGATCTATTTGGTAATTATGTCTTCGCAAGTGCTTTCACGATGAGCGAAGTTGATTACACCTTTGATGAAACAGGTTCCTTTACCGTTGAAGGCGACGTATTAACAACAACGCCTTTAGATGGTACTGCTGTTGCGGGTACTTTAAACGCCGATGGTTCAATCACCGTATCGGTCAAAGCTTCTTCGATGGGTGCTAGAGCATTACGCACATTAACGATTCAAACTGAAGTTGAAGAAGGCTAATTCCTTCACACTCATTACATTAGATAAAAAAATATAACTATAGGAGATTTTTATGAAGACAGCAGAAGGCTTTTTCAACTGGGCTTTTCGTACGAGAGCCAACACCGTAATTAAATTATGTAATAAAGAGGAAATGTCGAACGAGAAAATGTTTTTAAGTTTTTGTTCCCATGACCCCGCTCTTGTATCAAACGGCCCTGCCGGTTTGAATGCAAGTATCAAAGGCATTGGATTCATGCCAAAACCGGAATTTTTAGAAGAAACATTACAAGCTTACATTGAACACATCAAATCATGGACCCCTGAAGACAAAGA